>CAZMXJ010000024.1:0-8522 GCA_964570235.1 uncultured Clostridium sp.
TAAGATTAATCATCACTTATTTGTGTCCACACACACTATTTGACAATCAACCTTTTAATTTCAAATACTAAGCAGCAGGTGAAACAGGAGCAGAATTTTGACTTAATACAATATTATAAGTTATATCTGAGCCAGATGCATTGTTTTCACAGTCAACATCTTGTCCTTCTACCCATAAATATACACGAATTTTAGTAACACCTGATGCTAAAGTAATTAATTGTGTATAAGCAGTTGGAGTTTCTATTGTTTTAAGCGTAGTTACAGCTTTAAAATTACTAGCATGCTTTGTTGAATTAGCTTCTTTTAATAATACTGGTGAGCTTATTGCAGCATATACTCCTTCATAATCCAACGCATCAGCACCTGGACCTACTGTAGTAGTTTTATTATAATATTCAAGTGCAGCAGCCACACCATATGAAGTATGAACATCTGAATTTGGTTCCCAAATTGTAACTATTCCAGCCCCTGAACCACTTGCTTTTAACCCTCTTAAAGTAGCTGGTTCAGCAGTAGAAGCGGCATTGCCTTGAACTACAAAAGCAACTCTTGCTGCATTTTTTAATCCTTTATCATCAGTATTTGCTTTCTTTATAACATTTGAGTCTGTAGTTAAATATATAGGTTTATTAGATTCCTCTGTTCTCAAGAATATGTCAAACGCTATAAACTTACCAGTTGTTCCTTTCGCCTCAGTCAATGCTTCTGATGTAAGTGAAAACTCACCATTTGTTGTACCAACATCACCAGAAAACATTTTTAAATGTCCTGAAGTCGTATCCACATCACCTGCAGTCGATACAGGTACTAACATGGATGGGAACTGATTAGTATTATCATCTTTCCAATCAGTTGGCTCAGTAATATCATTATTTGTTATTACTGATTTCCAGTTTTTTGCATCGGTAGATATTTGTAAACCACTACTTGTAGCAACATTAACATTTATGCTTTGAATAGTTACTGTTTTATTTGCAGTAAACCATGCATATGTTGAAGTTGAAAGCATAATTGTTGTTAAAAGTAGTAATAATATTAAAGGTAATATTTTTTTCTTGTTATTTTTTTTCTTATTCATAATTAACACTCCATTCTTAATCTCTTATATGTTCTTCGGTTATATTCATATGCATCTTTAATTCTCCTCCAATTAAAGCATCTTTGCAATCAGGATCATCACCCTCAATCCATACTACTATGGTTATCTTATCAGTATTTTCTGGCTCAAGAGCTTCTCTCTTTTCTAGTATAATTGTTCCATCCTTATCATCTCTAAACTTAATTGTATCTTTCTCAGGTTCACCATTGAACTCATTAGCCTTTGCGTATATTTTCTTTTCATCATTTAGAAATATCATTATTCTAACTGCAACATCGACATTTTTAATAACATCTTCAATTACCATAGAATACCAGTAATTTATGTTATCACTTCCATGATTACCAATATAGAAGGTATAAGCAATATAATTATCACCATTATGAGAGCCTTCATAATCACCATTTATATCATCTGGCAACCATTTTATTGAAATGTTATCCATAAATTGTACTGCATCTGCCACAAGTTGTCTTTTAGGTGTCGGATCGTTCAATGTTTCATACATCATTAATCCAGAATTTAGTTCTTCGTTAGGATCCAATGTAATAGTAAACTTACCTTCGCTATAGATAACTTGTAAGATAATATACACAACTATTAGAAATAATAGCAATATAAGTAAAGAAATCTTCGCAATTCTACCGAGTTTTCTTCTTGTTCTAATTGTATCTGCAGTTATTAAGACACCCTTTGCCATAAAACCTCCATAGATTGCAAATATGCATACAACATTTTCCCCTACCTTACGACATAAGTATACAATAAGTTTTTTAATAAATCAATAATATTTCAAATTTTTTTTGTTATATACACTCATATATTATTTTAGTGTAAAATTTTGCGTAAAGTTAAAGAATTTTACATTTTTTCACTTTTATATCTTTCCTTATATAGTATAATATTTACAAAATATAATGAAATATTGGAAGGAGGCATATGTATGAATATTAAAAATAAAATTAAATTCTTTATAACATTAATATCTTTAGTATACTGCATAAGCCTTATCCAAGATACTTATGCTAAATATGTAAGTTCAGCAAGTGGAAATGCTACTATGTCTATTGCAAGATGGAATATTTTAGTAAATGATACAGACATAAAAAATAACTCTAATTTTACAAATACAATTACACCTGTATTTGAAGGAAATGAAAATATTGCAAATAATGTTATTGCTCCAACTTCAACTGGATACTTCGATATAGTTTTAGATGGTGCAAATGCAGATGTTTCATTTAATTATACTATCAATTTAGATGTTGATGAAACAAGTGATGTAAGTGACTTAGTAATAGAAAAATATACAATTGGAAGTGATCCTACTGAGTATACATATGATGGTACAATATCAAATAATATAATTTTAACTGATATAAATAAAACCATATCTTATAGGTTTTATGTAACATGGAATGATAGTGAAACGGCATCTATGGATAATGTGGGTGATACTCTTGCAGCTGGGGGAGAAGCAAAAATATCTGTATCTATTAATTTCATACAACTAAAAAATTAACTAATAATAAAAAGGTAAACCATTTACCTTTTTTTATGCTGTATTTTGAATAACATTTATTTTAGCTTCTAATTCAATAGAAGGAGTACTTGAATTATTTTCTTTAAACTGATAAGCTCTTGCTCCCCACTCGGTATCTAATTCATCATTACCTGATTCATATAGCCATGATACTTTTAGAGTATATGTAGATGAGCCATATTCTGCATCTATTATTTCACTAGACACTAAAAACTCTATTTTAAACGGATAATCATTAGATAGTTTTGTTATAAGTTCACTACTAGTAAGTTCATCACCTACTAGTTCAATACTTTCAGCTAATTTCCCTTCTTTACTATATATTGTTTCATCAAATATTCTTACCTTCAATATAGAATATGTAAGAGATGCACTCATTTCACTTTTATTATATGCTGTCAAAGTCTCAATATGATCATCCATACCAGGATACATATTTTGAACATCCATCTTATATACTTGAGAAATAACCCCGCTAGAATTTTCCATTATTATATTCCAGCCTCTTACGTGAATATCTATACTATTTTGAACATCTTTAATGTATATAAACCACGCAAAAGAGTTACATGAAAGTAAAACAATAATAATTAGTAGATATCTAACTTTTAATTTTTTTACTATTATTTTAAGAAGTTTTTTTAATTTATTCTTTCTCTCCATTCATATCGTCCTCTTCATCCTTATTAAAAATAGTACTTACTATTTGATATGATACAACTAGCGCAACTAACATAAATAATATATAATACCCTGCTGGTTTTAACATTATTTTACATAGTGCACTTAATAATACTGTTTTATATACTACTTTACCATAAATTTGGCTTTCATCAATCTCAGGATCAGCAATTTCATTATTTGTTCCTTGAGTAGTAAAATAGTATTTGTCTTCCTCTTCTCTTCTATCAATAACTTTATGAGTGACAACTAATCCCTTAACTTGACCTTTTTTACCCATATATGTTACATTATCACCAATCATAATATTATTAGGATTTTCTTCTTTTAATATAAGTATATCTCCAGGTTCATAATAAGGAAGCATACTATTAGATATTATAGTAAATACTCTAATTCCACCTACAGAAAAATTATTTGATGAAAATCTTTGAACTAATATAACAGCTAACATTAATATCAAAACTAATGTAACAATTGTTTTTATAAAACCTATACTAAATCTTAAAATCTTATTTTCTTTTATTTTTTTAATCAAATTCTTCATGCTATCACCTAAAACTAAATTTATCTATTTTATTAATAAAATTATCTATACATTCAGAAAAAATAGCTTGTATTTCAGAAAGAGATGCCTCTTTTTTTATTTTTGCTATCGCAATCTTATCACCTATTATTGTTTGTAACTCTTGTATAGGTAAATCTGAATTTATTTCAACAATTTTATTTATCATCTTATTTGTAAGTTCTTCTGTTGCTTTTTCCTTTTGTTCCTTAGTTATAGTACCATCAACACTAACACTATTTACAACTAAATAATTAAGTAAAAAAGTATCATCAAACATATTCTTTAACTCAAAATCATTCTCATAAACTTTATTGCTTTTTACTCTTTTATCTTTATCAGCAACATTATTTTGCAAATAATCCCATAACTTCATTGCATATTGGAAATTTACATTTTTTAATACTAAGTTAGTCTTCTTAATAGGAGGTATAACTCTTGCAACATGAGCTTTTACTAAAGTTTTATATACATCACTATTTGTTAAATCTTTTATTTGATACTCTAAACGCTCTATTCTTTCTTCTAGACTACCATTTTCATTAGTACCAACATTCTTTTTAAAACCTAACTTTGTATCCATTGATAAATTAATATTAATCTTTTCAGCACCAACTTTACTAGTAGCGTTATATTGGCATGTTTTTACATCTTTTAAAGAAGAAGAACTAACTAAGTTTTTCTTCTTTATTTCAATAAAAGACATCATATTCTGAATTAAAGTATAAATAATTCTATTTTCATATGTATTAAACGATTCATCTTTATTAATATTTAATATCTTAGAAGGTCTAACTTCACCTTTATCACTTATTTCTTGTATAAAATTAGTATGTCTTGATAAATGCTTTATTGTCTCTACAGTAACTTTTCTTGCTTTTTCTACATTAACGATTTCTTCTTCGTTAACAATAAATCTATTAGGATTTCTATAAATATTATCTAAATATCTTACAGTTTCTTCCATTATTTCAAGCCATTCTAAATCAACTTCACACTTTTCATAATTAGATTCAATAGTAAAACTAGATTGTACATTGTCTTTAAATTGACTAACTCTATCTTTATTACTATCATTATATAATTTAGTAATGCCTAAATCATTATTCATTTCAGACCTCCTTAAGCCATCTTCTTAAGTCTTAATACATATTCTATACATTCTTTCATCTTATCTTCACCAAATGTATCATTTAAAAACTTTACAAATCCATCTATTTCATCTCTTATATATGATACATTTAATTGGTCAAATTTTCTTAATATTTTTCTTGCAATGAAGTAATCTACTCCACTTACCTCATCTCCTCCACATGCGACATATACAGGAACAAACTTCTTCATATGAGCAACTATACGGTTACCAAACGCAATACGGAAATGTTTTATAACATAATTATCCATTTCTTCTATTTTAGCAAGAACAGATTCACTCATAGGATTATTCGCAATTGCCTCTTGGAATAATTTATCTATATATGAATAATTTATATCTTGAGCTGGTATATCTTCTGGTTCAAAAACTTCACCCTTATCGTTTATATCAAGTGGCATCGCACGGTCATAAACCTTATCAGTTACCATGAATGTAGAGTCATCGTTATTGATTGTACCAATATACCATGCATTTGGTGGTATTTTTAATTTCCCACCTTTTAAATTCTTTGGGTCATTTTTCCAAGAACTTGATACAACTTCTACTATCCATTCATCTTTATTAGGCATTTCTAGAATTGACAACATTTCAGCAAAATAATACTCAACACGAGAAATATTCATTTCGTCTAATATTATTGTATAAACATCATCTGTATATCCTGCTTCATATAATACCTTAAGTATATCAGTTTCATTAAATCTTTTGGTAAATTCATTAAAATATCCAAATAATTCAGATCTATCACGCCATGATGGTTGAACAGATGCTACACAAGAATCATGTTTTAGAAATTTTCCCCAAGCATACGCTAAGGATGTTTTACCTGTTCCAGATATACCTTGTAAAATAACTAGCTTAGTAGATGCTAAAGCTGATATAAATAATCGAATCATTTCTGTTTTATAATATAATCTCAATTTACTTGCAGCAAAATTTCTAAATAATTCAACTAATTCTGGTAGTGTAAATGAATTATTATAATTTTGAATCTTATAATCTTTATATTGTATATCTATATCATTTAATTTAGAGAATCTAATTGCAGTCTCTTGATCAACCTCTTCATTACCCTCGCTAGAACTCTCTACATTCCCTGATTCATCAGGTTTTAAACCTAAATGTGAAACCTTCATCGCAAGTATTTCTTGCTTTTCTTTAACAAGAGTTGCTACTTTATTATTTAAAACAGATATTTCTTCAAGAACTGCTTCTTGTTCTATTAAACTCTTTCTTATTTTTATATACTTTTTTAAAGCTAAATATATAATAAATAAGATTAAACCCAATAAAACTACAAGAATTACTACTGAAATAACTACTAATATCCATTCTGGAACATTAAAATCAGACTTATAGTCTTTAATAATTAAAATATATTGTTGCATATCAAACATCTTTTTAAGACCTACTACAAATCCATTTAAAATAGATAATAGCCCCGAAAAGAACTGAGATAAAAATTCATATAAAAATCTTACAAATGTATCCATACTACCCTCCTAAATACTGATAATATTTAGATCTCTATCTATTAATTTATTAATTATATCTTCATAATTATCAGAATTTTTATATAAAATTATATAGTCAAATATTATTAAATTTTCATAATTTTCATCAAACTTATCATCTAATACTAAGGCAAATTTAATACCACTCTTAATATATTCCTTTATTTGTGGCTTAAATTTTAAATAAGTATCATAATCTATTTTTAAACTAATATGTTCTTTTACTAATTCATTTTTTAAAAGATTAATATATCTTACAATCTTTCTACTTTTTTCAAACAAACTTCTAGGAAATTCGACAATATAATTTCTAGAAAAATCTAATCCATAAGCATTTTTTAATATTTGCATAGCAACTAAAATGTACATAACATATATTTTATCTTCTTTAATTACTTCAGTATTAAAAGCCTTCATAATAGCATAATCGCTATATAATTTAGATATCTTACAATTTTGTATAATATCTACCTCATATAAACATTTTCCAACTCTTTTTTCTTTTAAATCAAAATCGCTATTATCCATTAACTTAAAGAACTCATCTTTTTTATTTGTAAATTCTAAAACTTTTGATTTTAATTCCTTTTTTTTATCATGAAAATCCAATGAAAAATCATCATCATTCATTAATGTATCTACAAGAATACTATAATTATCACAAATAATACAATCATCAATATAAACTATATACCCAAATAAACCACATACATTTTTTATTAATTCTAAATCTTTTGGATATATCTTTGTAAGTTCTTTTGCAACATCTACCAATTCATTTCTTAATTTAGTTATAAAATTTTTTTCTTTTGGATATGATGTTATATTATAATATCTTACATCAATAAATTTCTTTATAAATGGTTCTACTATATGTTTATTATATTTATTTGATAGTAAAATTTTAAAAATATCAAAAATACTTTCATATACATAATCTAAATATTCACCTATTATATTTCCTAACATATTTACCTCCTATACTGCAGTAAATTCTATTACAGGATTATCCGAATTTACTGAATCCGTATAATTATTAGTAACTACATTCTTATAAAACCTAATAGATGTATTACTAAGCGCATCAACCCTAAAGGTTATCTCACTAATATACGAAATGCCATCTATAACAGTATAATTCATAGTAGAATTTGAAATTATAGAACTAGTAGTATCAATAACTACCTCACTAGGATCAAAAGCAAGTGTTATTAAAGCAGATACACAGTTTTGTTTATCACTATCACTTAACTGCATATACTCTTCTATAGAAATTTCATCCCCAATATTATAACTAGAAAATGCAGTTTTAACCTCGTATGAAGTCCTTGAATTAGTAATTATATAGTTTAAATATGGTTGATGTTCTTTATCACTAATTTGATAATATATGCCTTCTTTACCAACTGTTATTACAAATTTTGCGCTTAATTCTTTTTCATAAGGAGAAATAGAATTTGCAACCACATTTATATTAAGTTTTTCTCCTTCATTAAATACTCTACTTGGTGTTATAGTTAGTGTAAATGAATCTTTTTTTTCGTTCACATAAATTGTTCCACTTTCTGCATTTAAAGTACATACAACATCCGTTTCACATTCTACTCTAACAGTATAAGAAATATCACTAGTAGAAGATAATATATTATTTTTCTCGTTATTTAGTTCAAACTGGATATTAAAGACACCTGCACCACCCCAGTTATTAATTCCATAAGTTTTTCCACCATACACAAGCTTATCACTATTAAAATAAAAATTATTTGCTTCTAAAATATAATATTTTGCCTTTTCAATTACATATTTAGAAAACGAAACACCAATAGTAAGTGTAATAGCAATTAAAAAAATTAAAACCACATATCTCTTTTTTAACTTTACCATAGCTACACTTCCTATCCTAGAAAAATTATATCATAATTAATTAACTTATACAACTTGCTCTGCATTAATTGTAATAG
>CAZMXJ010000025.1:0-8384 GCA_964570235.1 uncultured Clostridium sp.
TTTTTTTAGTATATCATTGTTAAGTGAAAGGAGAAAAAATATGGAAAGTATTTTAAAAGTTGATAAAATCGAAAAATATTATGGTAGTCGTTCGTCTTTAACAAAAGCCATTGATAATTTATCATTTGAAGTTGATAAAGGTGAATTTGTTGCTATCATGGGAGCAAGTGGCTCTGGTAAAACTACTCTTTTAAATGTTATTTCTACTATTGATAATGTAACAAGTGGACATATTTATGTTGCAGGAGTTGATATTACAAAATTGAAAGGAAATGAATTAAATAGATTTAGGAGAGAAGAACTTGGATTTATTTTTCAAGATTTTAATTTGCTGGATACCTTAACAGCTTATGAAAATATTGCTCTTTCTTTATCAATTCAAAATGTAAGTGCTAAAGAAATTGATACAAAAATAAAAAAGGTTGCAGAAGAATTGGATATTAAAGATGTATTAAAGAAATATCCTTATCAAATGAGTGGAGGTCAAAAGCAAAGAGTAGCATCTGCTCGAGCTATTATTACAGATCCAAAATTAGTTCTTGCTGATGAACCAACTGGAGCATTAGATTCAAAATCAGCAAAAATGTTACTTGAAAAGTTTAATTATTTAGATGAACTTGGAGCAACTATTTTAATGGTTACACATGATGCCTTTACGGCTTCCTATGCAAGAAGGGTAATATTCATTAAAGATGGTAAATTATTTAAAGAACTTCATAGAGGAGAGTGTTCTCGTAAAGAGTTCTTTGATAAAATAATTGATGTTGTTACTTTACTTGGTGGGGATATGAACGATGCTTTGTAAGTTATCACTTAAAAATATCAAGAAAAGTATTAAAGACTATGCCATCTACTTTTTTACTTTGATTCTTGGTGTAGCAATATTTTATGTATTCAATGCTTTAGAAAGTCAAACTGTTTTAATGGATGTTTCATCATCAACCAAAGAAATTATTAAATTAATGATGACTATGCTTTCTAGTGTTAGCATCTTTGTATCATTTATTTTAGGATTTTTGATTATTTATGCCTCAAGATTCTTAATGAAAAGAAGGAATAAAGAATTTGGAGTTTATTTAACTCTTGGTATGAGTAAACGAAAAATATCAATGATTCTATTTTTTGAAACATTATTTATAGGTTTTTTATCTCTTATTGTTGGACTTGGACTAGGTGTAATATTATCACAATTTATGAGTTTGCTTGTTGCTAATATGTTTGAAGCCGACTTAACTAAATTTACATTTGTATTTTCATCTTCTGCCTGTATTAAAACGATTATTTATTTTAGTATTATGTATTTAATAGTTATGATATTTAATACTTTTAGTGTAAGCAAATGTAAGTTAATTGATTTATTACAAGGTGCTAAAAAGAGTGAAAAGGTAAAACTTAAAAATCCTATTCTTTGTATCTTTATATTTATAATATCTTGTATTGTATTGGGTAGAGCCTATTATATCGTAGCTTTTGACACTCTTAGTTTACAAGAAGCAACAGATATTATAAAACCTATATTAATGGGAGTAGTATCTACATTTTTCATTTTTTGGTCATTTTCAGGACTCATTTTAAGAATTACTCAAAGTAGTAAAAAATTCTATTATAAAGGATTAAATAGTTTTACTTTAAGACAGTTTTCAAGTAAAATTAACACAACTGTATTCTCAACCACTATTATCTGTTTAATGTTATTTGTTACAATTTGTTTATTGTCTTCTTGTCTCACAATAAAGAATTCTATGAATGCTAATATTAAAGAACTAGCTCCAGTAGATGTTATGTTTACAACAACTATGAATATGGATAAATATTATGATAATTTTAGAAGTTATGGTTGGAACGATAATCAAATTAAAAATTCGCATTATACAACAAAAGAAATGTTTAGTTTATTTGATTTTGATATTACTAAATATTTGAGGGATTATATTGAAGTTAATACTTATGCAACTCCTGATTTAACAATGAACCATACATTAGGATCAAAATTAAATCAAATTAGAACAAGTTTTCCTTTTCTACAATATGACACCATGGAATCAATAATGAAAATTAGTGATTATAATAAAGTTGCAAGATTCTATGGGAATGAAGAATATTCTTTAAATAGCAATGAGTATATGATAGTTGCTGATTTTAAGTCAATGATTGAAGTTAGAAATATTGCTTTAGAAAATCATGAGACAATAAACTTATTTGGACATACATTAAAACCTAAATATGATTCTTGCCAAGATGGCTTTGTCGAAATGTCTAGTAATCATATCAATACAGGAATAATCATAGTTCCAGACAATGTAATTGATGAAGATTATTTAATTCAAAATCATCTTATAGGAAATTATAAAACACAAGATAAAAATGAAATCACAGAAATAGAGAATAACATCAATACTTTAGTTAAAGATCCTAAATCGAAAGAATACCTTCTTCCAAGTGGATCAACAAAACTATCAATTAAAGAAGCAACAGTTGGTCTTACTGCTATGGTAACATTTATTGGACTATATTTAGGTATTATATTCTTAATTAGTAGTGCAGCAATATTAGGATTGAAAGAATTATCTGAAAGTAGTGATAATAAAGAAAGATTTAGAATGTTAAGAAAAATTGGTACAGATGAAAAAATGATAAATAAAGCATTATTTAGACAAATCGGAATTTTCTTTATGCTACCTTTAATACTTGCGTTGATTCATTCTGTTTTTGGAATAAAGTTTGCTATGGTAATATTAGAAGTATTTGGTGATGAGCAATTATTGCTATCAATTATAATGACATCAGTATTTATAGTATTTATTTATGGTGGATATTTCTTAATAACATATTATTGTAGTAAAAATATTATAAAAGAGAGATACTAAACAATAAAGAAATTTTATTTATTATTAATATAGCAGATCTATAATAAGATTTGCTTTTTTCATGATATAATAGATATGAAGTGTGGTGATAATTTTGCAAAAAATTCTAATTGTAGAAGATGATGTTAGTATTCATAATGTCATAGAGGAATTATTAAAAAAAGAAAACTATACAACTTTTAATGCTTACTCTGGAACAGAGGCTTTATTATTACTTGAAAAAGAGAAATACGATTTAATATTACTTGATTTGATGTTACCAGCAGTTAGTGGTGAAGAAATAATTGAAAAAGTTAAAGATACACCTATTATTGTTTTAAGTGCTAAAATATCTTCAGATGATAAGGTAAATTGTTTATTATCTGGTGCTAATGATTATATAACTAAACCATTTGATGGAAAAGAATTACTTGCTAGAATCGAAGTGCAATTAAGATCAAAAAGTAATTCCAATATCAAAGAAACATTAAAATACAAAGATTTGGAATTGTTAAACGATAATCATACTTTACTTGTATCTAATAAAAAAGTAAGTTTAACAAAAACAGAGTACGCAATTTTAAAACAATTACTTTTAAATCCTAACCAAGTTATTACAAAAAATAAATTACTCGATTTAATAAGTATTGATACAGAAGATTGTGATGAAAATTCTTTAAGAGTTCATATAAGTAACTTACGAAAAAAGATTAGAACTTATACAGAGGTAGAATATATAGAATCTATTTGGGGACTTGGTTTTAAAATGAGTGATTAAATCTTTACAAAATTTTAACAATTTCTTAACCATTTTCTTAACACTTTTCTATTAAACTTATTATCAGAAAGGAGAAAGATTATGGATATAATTTTAGAAACAAATAATCTTGAAAAAAGATATAAGGATTTTAAAGCCTTAAGTCATGCCAATATTCATATTGAAAAAGGCTCAATTTATGGACTTATTGGCAAAAATGGTGCAGGTAAGACAACACTTATTAGAATTATTTGCGGGCTACAAGAACCTACAAATGGTAAGTATTCTATTTATGGAATAGATAATAGTAATGGTGATATAACAAATGTTAGAAAGAGAATGGGGGCAATTATTGAAACTCCATCTATTTATGGAGAAATGACAGCGAAAGATAATCTAATTGAACAATACAAATTAGTAGGAATGCCAAGTCTTGATGGTATTGATGAAATTTTAAAACTGGTAGGACTTTCAAACACAGGCAAGAAAAAAGCAAAAAACTTTTCTTTAGGAATGAAACAAAGATTAGGAATTGCCCTTGCCCTTGCTAATAATCCAGATTTCTTAATTTTAGATGAGCCTATCAATGGACTTGATCCACAAGGCATTATTGAAATTAGAGAATTGATTTTAAAACTAAATAAAGAAAAAAGAATTACTGTCTTAATATCTAGTCATTATTTAGATGAATTATCTAAAATAGCAACACATTATGGATTTTTAGATAATGGTGCTATTATCAAAGAAATAAGTAGTGAAAAACTTATAAAAGAGATGGCACATAAGCTTATCTTAAAAGTAAGTAATCAAAATGAGTTTGTTAAGTATTTTGAAGAAAATAAAATTTCTTATGAAGTAGTAGATAGTAAAACTATAAATGTATATGGGAAATATAATTTATCAAAATTCATTAACGAATTATCCAAGAAAAATTTAATAGCAGATGAGATTCACGAACAAGAAGAATCACTAGAAAACTATTATATGAATTTAATTGGAGGTGGCAATAATGATTAAATTATTAAATGCAGGTTTTACAAGATTAAGAAAAAACAAAGCATTTTGGTTATTAACTATATTTAGTATTGGTCTTGCTTTATTTATGATTTATACACAATATAGTGATATGAAAAAATATGAAGAAGTAATAGAGGTTGAGCAACTTATGCTTAATTATGCTACAATAATAGGAATTGTAATTGCTATATTTACAAGTTTATTTTTAGGGGTAGAATATTCTGATGGTGCTATCAGAAATAAAATAAGTATAGGTCATAAAAGGATAAATATATATTTATCAAATTTAGCCATCACAAGCATTACAAGTTTGTTTTCTTATGTTTTATTTATGATAATAATTGCAATTATTGGGATACCATTATTTGGTGGGGTTACAATGTCTATGTTAGTATTGCTAAAGTTAATAGGTTGTATATTTGTAACAATAATTGCTTACTCTAGTATTTTTACATTTATTGCAATGATGATTTCCAATAAAACAATTACAGCAATAGTTAGTATTATGCTAGTATTAGGTTTAATGATATTTTCTGTAACAAGTCTTAATATTTTATCTGCTCAAGAATATATTCAGTCAGGATCATTAGTTGATGGTGAAATGCAATTTCAAAAGGAAAAAAATCCAAGATATCCAAGTGAGGACGAGAGAAAGGTACATCAAATATTGATAGATATTAATCCAGCAGGTCAAATGTTTCAAATAGCAGGAAGAGTCGCTCCAAATTTAAAAGTATTGCCACTTTATTCTTTAGGGATTATAGTAATATTTACAGGAGCAGGATTAGTATTATTTAAGAAAAAAGAATTAAAATAGAAAGGTGATAATTATGAGTATCTGGTTTTATTTATTTCTAATAATATCATGTATATCAATATTTTTAATTATTAAAATTTTGATAATTAAAAACGAAATCAATAATATTGGTAAGTCTATTTCAAGTATTTTAAAATCAGATACAAATAATTTAATTACTATTAGTACAACCGATAGCGATTTAAAGAAGTTAGCAAATATTTTAAATAAAAGTTTGAAAGAATTGCGTGAGTTGGAATTGGAATATAAAAATGGAAATCAAGAACTTAAATCATCAATAACTAATATTTCGCACGATTTAAGAACACCTCTTACTGCTATAAGAGGTTATCTTGATTTGATGGATAGTGAAAACCTATCTAGTAAACAGATAAAATATTTAAAAATAATTGACGACAAAGTTAAAGACCTAACAGAACTGACAGAACAACTTTTTGATTTTTCAAAAGCACTTGATATACAAAATGAAATTAAAAAAGAGAATATCTGTATCAATGATGTTTTAGAAGATTCTATTGCTAGTTTTTACAGTTTATTTAAAGAATATAATATTACTCCAAATATAGATATATGTAAGGATAAAGTTATTAGATTACTAAATGAAAATATGCTTAAAAGAATTTTTGAAAATATCATATCAAATGCTATTAAATATGGTGAAAAAGATTTCAATGTAAAAATGTATAGTAATGGTACAATAGAGTTCTCAAATAAAACAGATAAACTAGATCAAGTAAGTTTAGAGAAAATGTTTGATCGTTATTATACAGTAAGAAATGCTAAAAAATCGAATGGAATAGGTTTATCTATTGCTAAACAATTAGTTGAATTAAGTGGTGGAAAAATAAAGGCAAAATATAAAAATAATAGTTTAATAATAAAAGTTAAGTTTTAATTATTTTAAAATTATAAAGCAGATCAGCTGATACAGAAGATTTGCTTTTTTCTATGTTACAAAACTATAAAAAACTTTGTATAAAGTTATCTCAACCATAAGTTTTTTAATATTGCTGACTAGAACTAAAATTCTATTGCTATGCAATTTTGCATAGCAACTATTGACATTTATTGTTTTTTATAGTAGTATATAAAACAATTTCAGGGGTGGTTATTGATGTTTGAACTTAATGATTTAAGGGGTAATTTTAATTATTATTATGATTTTTACATTTCTGCCAAAGAAAAGAGTTATTCTGAAGCAGGAAGAAAGCATAGTATTTCTCAGTCTAGTTTAAGTAGAAGTGTTCAACAATTGGAGAATATTTTAGACTTAAAATTGTTAAAAACAAATAATAAAGGTTTTGAATTAACACTGGATGGCGAAAGAATATATAATAAATTAGATAAGTTTTTTAATAGTATTGAAGTTTTTAGTGCTGATGAATTATCTTCTAATTTAGATGTTATTTTAACTGTAGGAACTACAAGAAATATTGCGGATTTTATATTATCTGATTATCTTTCTGATTTTATTAAATTATATCCAAAAGCAAAAATAAACATTAAAACTGATAGTGCTTCTAACTTAAATGATTATCTAATTAATCATAAAATAGATGTATTAATTGATTACTTACCTAATATAAATTATAGTGAAAAGCTAGATTTAGAAGTGAAACCTATTACCCAATATAATACCTGCTTTGCTTGTTCTAAATCCTATTATGAAAATATAAAAAATAAAATTAAAAGTTTAAAAGATTTAACTAATTATGATTTAGTTATTTCAGGTAGTTCTAGAAGAAGACAAATGTTAGATGAAATATTGCAAAGAAATGATGTTGAGTTAGATCCAAAATATCAAATGCCTGATTCAAAACTTATGGCAGATTTTATAAAGAAAAATGATTTTATCGGATACTTTATAGAAGATGAAATAGAAGAATATGATTTAGTTAAAATTGAATTAAAAGAAAAAATGCCTATAAATGCTATTGGTATTATTTATCCTAAAAAAACAATTAATCATGTAGCAAAAGATTTTGTTAATATTGTTTTAAGATAGACATAAATTATTGATAAAATTATAACAAATATAAGGACAGTTATTTTAAATCTGTCTTTTTTAGTGTATAATGGTTTATGCTAGGAGAATGAAAATGGAGTTGACATTTATAAGA
The DNA here is from genome assembly GCA_964570235.1 of uncultured Clostridium sp. Classification (GTDB taxonomy): domain Bacteria; phylum Bacillota_I; class Bacilli_A; order RF39; family UBA660; genus CAG-1193. Next base: position 7,558 of record CAZMXJ010000025.1, read on the forward strand.
CATGCTGAAAGTGAATTTAATCATTTAGGTGTATTTCAAGGAAGATTAAATTGTAGTTTAAGTAAAGATGGTATAATGCAAACTAGAGAAAAAGCTAAAAGTTTTGATTCAAGTCTTTATGATATTTGCTTTTCATCTCCATTAATAAGAACTTTGCAAACATCAAGAATTTTAGTTCCTGATTTACCACTTGTATGTGATGATCGGATTATTGAGAGAAATTTAGGCGACTATTATGTGTCTGTGAAATTCCACAATTCCTTTCGTAAATTTAGCGGTGCTTCGCATTTTAATTATAACATATGGGGTTTGGGGGTCGTGAACGTAAAGAGTGTGGATGCGTTGGGCGGTTTTGATGTGATAAATGTGTAATCGGAAACAGCGTGCAAGGTGTAAATGTACAATCGCCTAGGAAGGGCGTGTCAAGAAAAATTTTAAAGATTTTCCAAAAATGAAAGTTTCAATAAAAATTGAAAATGTATGGATTTTGCAGATTTTGAGAAAAGTTCGGGATTTTTGGTACGTTGTGCAGACATGTTAAGAAATCAAGGTTTTGCAGGGATTTTGAAAAATGGGGCGAATTTTCGGTACGTTATGCGGACTAGTGAGAAAATGACCCTAAATCGGGATTATTGCTGTTTTCAGAAAAGTAGGGCGATTTTTATGACGTGATTATGACTAGTTAAGATTTTTAAGTTTTGAGGTTTTTGAGATTTAGGGTGGATTTTTGGGGCGTGGTAAGGATATGTTAGTAATCTTGATTAACGTATGGCGATAGTGATAGGTGCTGAATATATAATTGACATGACGTTTTGAGTGTGATATAA
>CAZMXJ010000026.1:0-8368 GCA_964570235.1 uncultured Clostridium sp.
CTCGAACTCCAACCCCGACACTCCACATAGTTTTAATAATTACCCCCTATCTGTCTTTTACTTTAGTAAGTCCTGCAATGATAAGTTCTTCTTCAAAATCCATTACATCAGTAAATGAATCTATGTAACTAAATTCAATATCAAAAGATGTAAATTCAGTAGTATGTCTATTAGTATTAGAGTTTTCCGCTCTAAATGCAGGTGCTACTTCAAATATCTTTTCAAAGCCTGAAGACATAGCCATTTGTTTATAAAATTGAGGGCTTTGCGCTAGATAAGCTTTTGTATCAAAATACTTTACTTCAAACACATCTGATCCTGATTCACTTGCTGCTCCTATTAACTTAGGTGTATGAATTTCAGTAAATTCATTTTTATATAAGAATTCTCTCATACCTTCAACAAATGCACTTTGTATTTTAAACATCATTACATTCTTTTCATTTCTTAAATCTAAGAATCTATAATCAAGTCTAGTATCTAATAATGCACTACTTGTATCTTTAAAATTAATAGGTATTTCATTTTCACTCTTACTTGTTACTACAATACTAGTAGGTATTACTTCCATACCATTTAATTTAACTTTAGGGCTTTCTAATAATTTACCAGTTACCGTAACTGTACTTTCTAGAGTTAGTGATGAAACTAGTTCATTTAATTCTTTATTTTCATCATTTTTCTCAATTGTAACTTGTACTTTACCAGTTCTATCTCTTAATACTAGAAATTGTACATATTGTAAATCTCTTAAATTATCAATAAATCCTTTTAAAACAACTTCTTCATTAAAATGTTCTTTTAAATCACAAAATCTTAATTTATTCATATTATATCTTCTCCTTTATAAATGAAATAATATCACTCTTATCAATTTTATATTCTTCTTTAGTTTTATTATTTTTTACTGTTAATATATCAGTATTTTTTTCTTCTTCTCCAATAATAATTACATATTTTGTATTATTGTAATCACATTCTTTAAATTGCCCTTTTAAGTTTCTATCAGTAAAACACATATCACTTTTTATATTATTATCTCTTAAATATTTTAGTAATTTAATTGCGTAATCTTTTTCATTATTACTTATGTAACAAATATATGTATCTAGTTCTTTTTTACCAAAGTCGATACCCTCTTTTTCTAAAGCATTCATAAGTCTTTCAATACCCATTCCAAATCCTACAGAAGGATAATCTGGTCCTCCTAAAGATGATACTAGATTATTATATCTACCTCCACCACAAAGAACATTTTGACTACCAAAATCTTTTATTTCTGCAGTTATTTCAAAGACTGTATGGCTATAATAATCAAGTCCTCTTACTATCTTTGGATTAACTTCATAAGGTATTTCTAATATATCTAGATAATTTTTTACTTCATTAAAATACTCTTTTGATGATTCATTTAAATAATCTATCATTAATGGAGCATTCTTAATAACATCAAGCTCATTATCTACTTTACAATCTATTATTCTAAGAGGATTCCTTTCAAATCTCATCTTACAATCTTCACATAATTCATCTAAATGTGGTCTAAAGTATTCTTTAAGTGCTTCTCTATAATTATTTCTTGATGTAGTATCTCCTAAACTATTAATATTAACTTTTATGCCTCTTAATCCAAGACTCTTTAATATTGTATAAGCAATACTTATAATTTCAGCATCTGATGCGGGACTCAAACTTCCAAAAAACTCAAAACCAAATTGAAAGTGTTCTCTAAGACGACCTGATTGTGGTCTTTCATATCTAAACATAGGCATAAAATACCATACTTTGTTTATTCCATTAACATATAACTTATTTTCAATAATACTTCTTACAACTGCCGCAGTTCCTTCTGGTCTTAGAGTCATGCGTCTATTTCCTCTATCAACAAAGTCATATGTTTCTTTTTGAACTATATCTGTTGTATCTCCTACACCCCTTTTAAATACTTCTGTTTTTTCAAAAGTTGGTGTTCTAAAATAATTAAAGTTATAATTTTTTGCAATATTTTCAACTAAACTTCTAATGTATAAAATATTTCTTCCATAGTCATCATATACATCATTACACCCTTTAGGTCTTTGTATTATTTCCATATTTCCTCCTTCAAAATAAAAGTGCACTATAGTTATAAGGGTTCAAAAGAACGGTACCACCTTATTTCACAGAAGTGCACTTTAATTATAACGTAATTAACGATTTTATTATTACATGGATGTCATTCATAAATTATAGTAATTAGTTTACACCTACCACTAACTCTCTTCATACATAAATTTACTACTAATTCCAAAATAAATTATATTCATATTATAGCACAATATTTGAACTTTGCAAGTGCATTACTTTACATCTTAAAATGCTCTTTTCAAAATTAATAGCTATCTGATGATATAATCATTCACAACACTATAATGTTTTTATTTTGTCACTTATAGTAATAACTTCTCCATCTTTCAAGGTTTGAAATGGTAAATTATTTTGTTGTAAATATTTAATTACATCATACATCAAATGTGATTATGGATGATTAGGCGTATCAAAATGTGGAACTGGCATAAAATCAATTAACCCAATTCCTTCCCATAAGGTTTCTTTATATCTATTCTAACACCAACATTTGCTTCATCAACTAAATGAATTCCGTGTAAATCTTTCGCTAGGACACAGATGCCGGCACTAAAGCCCGAATATAAATAATTAGGTTGATCATTTATTTCTCTTAAATATTTATCAAATCCACTTAATTTCATTGCTTGTCTTAAAACAAATACATTTCCACCTAATACATAAAATAAATTATAATTTTTTAAAAATTCTCTCATTGATTCTTCTTAATTAAAATAATTTCTTAAATCAAAGATTTCTTATTCCAAATCTAAATACGTGTCTAAAATTTCTATATTTTACAATTTTTTTACTTTACTTATAGCATTATCTGAACCAATTTTATTATTATCTTGTTCTTGTGAATTTCCATTTACAAATATATATTTGGCATTTTCAAGTATTTGTGCATGTTGTAAATTTCTTAATTTTCTTTGTCTTGTTACTTTCTCCCAATCAAACTTTTCTCCAGCTACAGATGAAACAGGTGTAGATTTTATTTTTATATTTGTTAATCTTTTTTCCAAATTACATGAATCCCCATTATTCAATGTTTCTTTCATAATTAAACCTCATCTCCTTTACACAATAAAATATTTTTATAAAAAAAGCATGAACGATTTTGATGATACTTTATTAATTAGTTATTAAATTATTTTCTTCATTAATTAGTTTTTGTAATAATTCTAAATCTTTTATATTTTTATTATCTTTTAACACTTTCATTTGTCTTTCTTTCACCAACCGCAAATACATCCAATGCATTTGGAATTACCAATATTTTTTTATTTCCTATTTTCCATTCTTTCAGCATTTCTAAATCATTACCTAGCCAAAAAAGATAAATATAATTTCATATTATCAACTCTTTGTATATTTCTTCCTTAGTACCACTTTTGCCATAACAAATAACTTACTAGTTTATAATGATATCTTTCATAAATATTTCTACTTTGTTTTTTATAACTGTAAGCATATTATTTAATTCCTCTAACTTATATTTATATTCTAAATATAATGGGATTTCATTTAGTTCTTTTTCCCTTTTACTTAGTAATTCCTCTAATTCTATAGAAGGGGTTAATACTAATTTTTTATTTATTAATCTAATTTCATTAGTTAATTCTTTTATTTCATTTGATAAACTTACTTTCTCAAGTAATTCTATATATTCTTTATATATATCACTTGATTTAATTGTATTTATTAGTGTATCTATTTCATTTATTACTTCTTTATTCATCTAATACTCCATCTAAACTCCATGTTTTAGCATCTGTAATTTTTACATTAACAATCTTTCCAATATAACTTTCATCTAACTTAACATTTACAAGTTTATTAGTATCTGTATATCCACTAAGCATACCTTCTTTATCGCTCTTTGAATCAATCAATACAGAAACTGTCTTATTAAGTAACCTTTCATTAGATTCTCTTGAGTATTTATTAACTAGATCATTAAGTCTTTGCAATCTTTCTTCTTTGACAGATAGTGGTATATCATCCTCCATTTTAGCCGCGGGTGTACCTTCTCTTTTTGAATAAATGAATGTATATGCTGAATCATATTTACATTCTTCTACTATACTTAATGTATCATTAAAATCTTCTTCACTCTCATTTGGAAAACCAACTATTATATCTGTAGTAAGACATATATTAGGAATATTTTCTTTTAATTCTTTTACTAATTCTAAGTAAGATTCTCTAGTATATTTTCTTCCCATTAGTTTTAATATTCTATTACTTCCACTTTGTACAGGAAGATGAATATAAGGAAGTACATTTTCATTTTCTTTTATAACTTTTATCATGTCAGATGTAAAATCCCATGGATGACTAGTTACAAATTTTATTCTCTTAATTCCTGTCTTTGCCACATCATTAAGTAAATCAGCCATATTATAGTTATAACCTTCTATATCTTTTCCATAAGCATTTACATTTTGACCAAGTAAAGTTACTTCCATATATCCTTCTTTAACCAAGTCTTCCACTTCTTTAAGAATATCTTCTTTTAATCTACTCCTTTGTTTACCTCTTGTATATGGAACTATACAATAAGTGCAAAACTTATCACAACCATACATTATGTTAACCCATGCCTTAAATTTGCTTTCTCTTTTTATAGGTATATCTTCTACAATATCTCCTTCTTTACTCCAAACTTCTATTTCTCTAGAATTATTAGTTACTACGTTATAAAGAATATTAGGAAGTTCATGAATATTATGCGTTCCAAATACTAAATCTACATATTTATATTTATTTAGTAATTCTTCTACAACCCCTTCTTCTTGTGCCATACAACCACATAAACCGATAGTAATCGGTCTTTCTTCCTTTAAATGCTTTAATCTTCCTAACATTCCAAATACTTTATTATGAGCATTTTCTCTTATAGCGCAAGTATTTAAAATTACTAAATCAGCATTGTCTATTGTACTAGTTCTTTCATAACCCATATTTTCTAATATTGCACATATATTCTCTGAATCTCTTTCATTCATCTGGCAACCATATGTTTTTACAAGGTATTTTTTATTTAATCCAATATTCTTTTTATTATCATCTATTTTAAAATCACGAATTATACTCACTTTATTACCATATCTTTTTCTTGCTTCCTTAAAATCTGGTTTTTTCATAAACATCACTTCCGCACATATTTTATCAAAATATAGAAAAAAATACAACTTATATAAATATCGTTAATTTAATTTTGAAGTACAACAAAATTGTATTAAAAAGCATGTAATTTTCTTATAACAAATTTTCTGACTAAGAGATGTAAAATACATGTATCAATAACAATAGACTATTTATGAATACAAACAAAAAATTGAAATATTGCTTAATTATAGTGAAATATTATTATATGATTAGTTTATATAACTTTACGATACTATTTTACTATTAATAAAAATATCTATTATTGCCTCCTTCATATACTAATAAGAAATAAACTATAACTAACCTATCGATTACTTTTTAGTGTGTTTTAATTATTTCAAGTTCAAATAATTTGTTACAGTTAAGTTAGATAAAATAAAAGGAAAATTATTATAAAATAGTGCTGAAATCGTATAAAATTTACTAAGATAGTGATTTTTTTATGTTTATAGGTCTTATCTATGATTTAAGATTTCTAGACTGACCTACAAAAAAATAACACTTAAGTATTTAACTTAAATGCTATTTATAATTTATTTTAGTATATCCACTTGAACATGTATATGTTGTTGTTCCAGAAGTATATACTTTGCAAGATGTTGACGCCAAGTAACCACTAGAACAACTATATGATATAGAACAACTATTTATGTATTCATACATTTGTGATGGGCAAGTACAAGTTTTAGATGTTGTACAAGTACCAGATTGAGTAACACCATCGGCCAATTTACAAACACATGAACCACTCGCTGTTTTAGTTGCAGATTTCCAATAGTAACAACCTCCACTATCTTGAAGATTACCACCACAATCAAGTCCTTGGGTTGTTGTAGTTATACTTATACTACAACTTCCAGTATTACCAGCCCCATCTTTAACATAATAAGTGTGAGTTCCTGTTGCTATAGATTTACTAGTGCTGTTACTTCCCGAGTATGTTGAACTCCAGCCATTGTATGCTAAACTACTTCCTCCAGTATCACTAGCTGAAGCCGTTATTGTACTTGAATTAGCACTAAGTGTACATGTTGGTGCTGTTGTATCCGAAATTTCCCAGTTTGCTGTTAATGTTATGTTACCTGTTCCTATTGTTAAACTTGTTCCACTCATTGATGCACCTGTACCTGATACTGTCCATCCATTAAATGTATAACCTGTTCTTGTTGGATTACTTACTGTTACTGTGCTTCCATATGTTCCACTTGTTGGTGAATTTGTTCCAGATGTTCCTCCACCTAAGTTATATGTTATCGTATATGTATCTATTACCCAGCTTGCCTTTATTGTTGTATTCTTACTTCCCATCGTAAAATTATTACCACTTATTATACTATCTCCTTCTGTTATTTCCCAACCACTAAAGGTATAACCTGTTCTCGTTGGATTTGTAAGTATAAATGAAGTTCTTGATTGATAACTATTTTTAAATTCTTGAGTTGTAGTCCCTTCATTTAAATCTACTGTCAATCTTGGCCATGCATCCCATAGTGCATACAATGTAGTTGCAGTATTTCCGATTATTAATGTATTATTTTTTAAAATACTATTACCTTCTACTATCTCCCATCTATTAAAAATACTTTCTTGTTTTGTAGGTTCAATTAATTTTATCTTTGTACCATTAAAATAACTATCTTCAAAACTCTGAGTAGTTGTTCCACCATTAAGTTCTATAGTTAGAGGCACCTCAAAATCATCACATGAAGTATATGTATAGTCATAATCCCCTTCTTTATTTTTTGTAACTATTACACATCCATTAAGTTTTTCCCCTGTTGTTGGATCAGTTAGATTTGGGGTTAAATAACTATTATTAACTAACTCATCAACTGAAATCTTATATTCATCTTGATTAAATGACTGATATGATTTTGCTGCGGTTTCGATTATTTCTTTTACTTTTTCGAGTTCTTTTTCTTCTTTTGTACTAGTGCTTCCTCCTAGTTGTGGAACTACTAGTACAACCATAACTCCTAATACTGCTATTATTGCTAATATTTCTACTAATGTGAAACCACTTTTTTTCATAATAACACCTTACCTTACTATTTAAGTATACATTAATATTTTTCTTATATCAAGATATAAAGTTATATGGTAAAAAAAGTACTAACTAGTAGTACTTTTAAAATAGACTCAATTGACTTGTTTCAGGCATATCCTCAAATATACCCATAAATCTCATTTTATCTATTAGAGTTTGAGAAACCTTTCCTCTATTTTGAACATCTTCAATACTAAAGAAATCTTGTTTAGCACGTTCATTTACTATGTTATTAGCAACTGTAACACCAAGTCCATCTATTGATGAAAATGGTGGATATATAGACATATCATCTTTTACTTCCCATGTTGTTGCATTACTTTTGTATAAGTCAATAGGCAAAAATTTTATACCTCTTGCAGTTGCTTCTAAAGCTACCTTTAAACTTTCTAAAACTCCTGTTTCTTTATTAGTTGCGTCATACCCCTTATTTTGTATATCAATTATCTTCTGTTTAATTGCATCATACCCCTGTATCATTGTTTCAACATCAACATCTGTTGCTTTTGATGTAAGCCATGAGGCGTAGAATGCAACTGGCATATGGACTTTATACCAAGCTATCCTAAATGCACTTATTACATATGCTGCTGCATGTGCTTTTGGGAACATATATTTTATTTTTTGACATGAATCTATATACCAATCTGGAATACCGGCTTCTTTCATTGTTTCAACATGTGCTTTCCAGCCTTCTGGATCTTTTGATGCTTTTCCTTTTCTTACAAATTCCATTATTTTAAATGCCTTAATAGGTTTTACCCCATGATACATTAGATAAACCATTATATCATCACGACAACCTATAACTTCTTTAAATGGTACTATATTGTTTTTGATAAGTTCTTGAGCATTTCCTAACCATACATCAGTACCATGAGATAATCCTGATATTTTAATTAGTTCAGCAAAAGTAGTTGGTTTTGTTTCTGCGACCATACTTATTGTAAAAGGTGTACCAAATTCTGGAATACCAAGTGTACCTGTATCGCACATTATCTGCTCATTAGTTACACCTAAAGCTTTAGTTGATGTAAATAT
>CAZMXJ010000027.1:0-883 GCA_964570235.1 uncultured Clostridium sp.
CTTATCTCATCAACTTTAATCCTAGTTATTGGTTCATTATAAGCAATAATTGCAAGAGTTTCTAAAGCGGCTTGAGATAATGTATGATTACTTTCTTCTATCAACTTTTTATAGTATTCTTTATGTTCTCTTTTAGTGGTAAGTTTTAAAGAATTACCCAAGTAATCAATCCTAAGTCCTCTATCTTCCTTCTGATAGTCACTTTTTAGAGAAAGAACTAACTCTTTGGCAGTATCTTCATCAATTTCTAAAACATTACATATTTCAGATAAAGTAATACCATCATCCCCGACTACAAACAATAAACCCTCTAAAACAGCCTTCATATTAATCACATCCCTTAATCAAAATGTTGGAAAAATTACAATCTTGAATTATTGTAATTTCCTTATTTTTAGACATTTCTAAAATGCTTAAAAAAGTAACAACAACATAGTTTTTATCATACTTATCAAATAAATCAGTAAAATTTATATTTTTTCTTGTTTTCAAAATATTTCTAATATCTAATATCCTTTCAGATACAGATAGTTCTTTAGTAGTAATTTTAGTATGTATAGGTTTTTCAAAATCTTTTCTATCCATGAATTTTTTAAATGCATTAATTAAGTCATCAATAGTGACATCATCACTATTAATTTGCTTTTCATCATATTCATTTATATTAGATGGACTTTTAGTATAAATGTCTCCTCTAATATTTTCTAGTTCTTTAAAAGCAGAAGTAATTTCCTTATATTTCTTATAATCAACAAGTCTTCTTATTAATTCTTCCCTAGGATTTTCTTCATATTCATCTTCTAAACTTTCTTTTTTAGGAAGTAAACTTTTCGATTTGTATTCAATTAATTCAGAAGCCATAACCAAATATTCACTTGCAATA
>CAZMXJ010000027.1:893-5927 GCA_964570235.1 uncultured Clostridium sp.
TTAATTCTTTCATACTATTTATATAGTCTAAATATTGATTAGTAATCTCTTCTAAACTTATATCATAAATATCAATATTTGACTTTTTTATTAAATGAAGCAATAAATCTAACGGACCTTCAAACTCATTTATCTTAACTTCATAATGCATGATTACCACATCCTATTACAATTATAACTTATTGTGGTATAATTATCTAGGTGATATTATGAAATTATTCTCAAAAAATGATAATTTTTTTACTTGTGAACATTGCAATAAAGATGTAGATCCACTTAATTATACCTCAAGAGACCATTGCCCATATTGTTTATATTCAAAACATGTTGACATTAATCCTGGTGATAGATTAAATGAATGCAAAGGATTATTAAAACCTATTGGAATAGAAAAATATAGGAATACATACAAAATAATATATAAATGTGAAAAATGCAAAGAACTACATAAAAATATAATGGCAAATGATGATGACATAGATGTAATAATTAATTTATCAATAGAAAAAAATTAGTTATAAAACTAATTTTGTCATTAGAACTAGCAATTAGTGTGATACGTTTTTAAATAATTTGTATATGCTTTTTTATCTAAATTTAAATCTATATTTTTAGGTTTAAATTTTTTATTTTTGCATTTTAATAATTTATTAACTAAGTATTTATTTAATTCTGGATTTCTAACTAATATTGGTCCTAAAATATAAGTACCATAAAAGTTTTTGTAATTAATACCTAGAGTATAATCACTATCAAAAAGTGGGTAATTATTATTCTCCATAATACTTCCTCTATTTTGAAATCCTATTATATCTTTATTAACGTTTTTCATTGGTATTATTATATCTCCAACTATTCTTTTATCAATTATCTTAGATGAATAATCGAATATATTTAATGATTTATATTCTTTTTTATTAAATATAGTTTTTCCAAATAGATCTATACTATTTCCTGTTGCAATAACAAATTTATTATCTTCTATATATTTCTTTAACTCATTTTTATATTTTTTTATATCATTAAGTACCATTAATTCATTATTTTCAGTGCCTGAACCTATATATAATATATCATATTTAGAAAAATCAATATTATCATTTACAGTAAGTTTATCTATAACTACTTTAACACCAGCATTTTCCAAACTATATTTTAACGCTTTTATATTACCTATTTCACCATATAAATTCATTAAATCATAATAAAGATGCGCTATAAATACTGTCATACTATTCCTCCTTCATTAATTCATTAAATGGATTTACATAGTCAAAATTTACTATTGCAAATATACTTCCATTTGACTTATTTTTTATCATATCTTCTGCTTCATTTAAATTTTCATATATCTTTATTTGACTCTTTTTAAATCCAGCATATTTCATTCGTGTTGCTATATCATATCTATCTCTTCCTACACATATTACTTTATCTGTGTATTTATCGTTTAATAGTTCAAACTCTATATCATATAGCCATGACATATCATTATGTTCATATCTTCTACTTATTTCTTTCCAACCAATTACTATAGTTCTTTTTACTTTATGATTACTTGTGAATAATACAGACTCATTAAATGTAGTACTATTTTCATTCTTATTGTTCATAACATATACTTGTCTTTCTTTATATTTATATGAATCATTCAACTTTTTATTGTTTTCCATTTCTGAAATATATTTAGTAATATCTTTTTCATTAACACCAATAAGTGAACATGTTGAGAATGATGCTAAAATATTATATGCATAGTATAAAACATTAAATTGTATATTCATTTTTTCTTTATTATTTATAATCATATAATTATTATCTAAATCTATTTTAGTTGCCAAATAATCAATGTTTGGTCTTTTGAAACTACATTTTAGACAAGCATAATCTCCTAATGCTTCTATATGATAATAGTTATATTTTAGTTTCCCATTACACTTTGGACAATAGCAAATATTTATATTATTAAACTTGTTGTTTTTATAAGAATATTTATTTTTATTTATTCCATAATAAGTTATTTTGTTATTAGTATCCACTCCAAATTTTTGTAAATATGGGTCATCCGCATTTAATATAAGATGCATATCATCAGTGAGTGCTTCTAATATTTTCTCATATACTAAATCAAAATGTCCATGTCTTGGCGGTTGATCTCTACAAATATTAGTTATTACAACATATTTTGGTTTTACTACATCAAATATAACTTTGGTATATCTTTCGTCAACTTCTACTACTAAAGCATCTCCCTTTATATTTCCTGATAAATCAGAATTAGTTATTAATAAAGAAAGTATTCCTGGAAGCATATTACTTCCAAATTTATTATGAACTACCTTTTTACCATCTTTTCTTAAAGTATCTGCAATTATTGAAGAAGTACTACCTTTACCTGCACTACCAGTTACTGCAATAACTATTTTTGGCATTTTAAAATGACTTGTAATATTTTCATTTATTTTTAATGCAAGTACTCCCGGAAAATTAGAACCTCTTCCAAGCATTTTAAGTATTATTCCCGCTAATTTGCATATCATCAATTGTACTTTTATCATTGTTACACCTCAATCAAAATTATAACATAATTTTTATTTATTATTTTGCAAAATAAAGTTTTTATGAAGATTTGCTTATAAAAATTTGATATAAAACTTAAAAACAAACCAAAATGGTTTATTTTCTATCTTTTAAATCCAACTTTATCTCTTACTTCGTTATATTTCTTTTCCGCTTCCTTTACTGTCTTTTCTCTTCCTTTATCCAATACTTCATCAATTAGATTACTATTTATATATTCTTTATATTTTTCTTGTATATTTGTAAGTAAAATTTCTACCTCGTCTGCTACACATTTTTTAAATTCACCATAGTTTTTACCACTAAATATATTTTCTACTTCTTCTATAGTCTTACCAGTAAGTGATGAATAAATATTGATTAAATTAGATATTCCAGGTTTATTTACTACATCGTATTTAACAATCATCTCACTATCTGTAGTTGCACCCATAATCTTTTTTCTAGCTTGCTTTACATCATCTAAAAGATAAATTATTCCTTTAGGATTATCACTTGACTTACTCATTTTTATAGTAGGATTTACTAAATCCATAATTTTTGTTCCACTTGTATTTATAAATGGTTCTGGAATTTTAAATGTATTTCCGTACTTTTTATTAAATCTTTCTGCTAAATCTCTTGTTAATTCTAAATGTTGTTTTTGATCAATTCCTACTGGTACTAAATCAGCGTCATATAAAAGTATATCTGAAGACATTAAAACAGGATATGTAAATAGTCCAGTGGTAAAGTTGGCGTGTTTACTACTTTTATCTTTAAATTGAGTCATTCTAGATAATTCACCAAAATATGTATTACATTCTAAAATCCATGAAAGGTTTGCATGATATGGATTTTCTGATTGAATATATATTGTATTTTTATCTGGATCAATACCACATGCTAGATAAATAGCAATTAAACTTCTTGTATTTTTTATTAAATTATCTCTTTCTTGAGGTATTGTTATCGCATGCATATCAGCAACAAATATATATGAATCGTAATTTTCTTGAAGTGTTATCATTTGTCTAATCGCACCAATATAATTACCTAGTGTTATATTACCTGTTGGCTGTAAACCTGTTAATATTTTTTTCATTATTTCACCTTCTTACTTAATTCTTCAATTTTCCCTAAAGATTCTTCAAATTTTGGAAGAACGCCAATATTATTTGTTCTATGAGGAGGTAGTTGGTATATGTCGTGTCCTGGATATTCATTTCCTTCTATTATTGTTGGCCCTTTTTTAGTAATTGCAATATCCCAACCTACATATCTCACTTCATCTACTACTTTTGCAGCTTTTTTAGCAAGGCTAACTGCTTCTTTATACATAGGCACTTTAAAACCTACTATACTCACTCCTGTCATTGGATGTTTATGATAAACATTTTTTAATTTATCTACTGCTGGATACTCAATTACACCTGTTTTTTCATTTATAGGTACAACCATACCACCACCATTATAATTATCTACAATGTATCCATGATTACCAATTCTTTGATATGCAGCTACTATTTTAACTTTTCCATCATATCTATGTACAGTAATAAGTCTTACTGTATTTATTGCATAAGGATATAACTCATTCATTTCTTTACATTGAGTAACAACTTCTTCAATTAATCTTAAATTCTTACTAATTAAATAATCGTAAAGATCTCCCTCAAACTCTTTAGGATTAATCTTTTCCATATTATCTCCATGTGTTCCATTTATTGGCTTACAAAATATTAATTTTTTATTTTTAATAAATTTTTTAAAGTCACTTTTATTATCATCTAATATTATATAATCTCTATTTAAATACTTCTTAAATCTCTCATTAAATTCATTCTTATTCAAAAATATATGATTATAATCTTTATTATTATAGTACTTTACAAATATATTATTTTTACCTCTTGTTAATACAGTCTTTCTCTCTTTACTATTTAAATTCCACATTTCAAATAAAAGATAATCTACATAACCAGACTGATATTTAATTGCACAAATAATCATATCAAAAAATAAAAATATCTTAGACTTATCTGTCCTATTATGTATATCATCTATTGTATCAAACATTTTTTTAAAATTCATATTTTTTATTCTTCCAACTAAATATTTAACTTTACTCATAATCTCACCAACCTAATTATATATTAATTTTTTATTTTAATATACATTTTTTAAGAGTTTTAATATACATTTTTAAAAAAAAGAACTACATATTCAAATGATAATTTTTATCTTTTCCTAAATAACGATAATTTTTTTACCTTTTCAACTGTATCTTTTGTTACTTTTACAAATTGAGATATTAAATTATGTTCATCCTCTCTTAAGACATGCTGTTTTTCTTGTTGTTCTATTTTTTTGAATTCAACATTAAATTTTAAATTACTTTCATTTTCTCTTAATACATACTTCCAACATTTATTTTTATCATCCCACACCATTGATTCATATAAATGTATGTGG
>CAZMXJ010000027.1:5937-8205 GCA_964570235.1 uncultured Clostridium sp.
CATAATTACCTTGCTCATCATAATAGTACGAACCAAACAAATCATCTAGAGCATCATCAAACAATACTGAACCATCCTCTTTAACACAATGTATAGGTTCATAATTTGATTTTGCATTTCCTTCTACAACCACACCTGTTAAATCACAAATCGCTAGTTTTGGAAAAATAGAACTATTTATTGTATCTAAATTAATAACAATTGGAGATTTTAAATCTTTAAATTTACATTTATATATCGTACATCCTGTAAATGATGGCTCTACAAATTCTTTATCATCTTCATTAATAGAACTGCACAATAAAACATTTGCAAAATTAATTCCAATAAGTTCTTTATTAGGAACATTTTGAGGATTAATTACAATATCTCCTTTTGCCTTACTAAAATCAACACCATTTATAACTACACCATCAAAATTTCCATCGATTGTTATTCCTGATAAATTGGAACCTTTTATTGATTTATTGATTATTTTTTGTGGGTCTATACTTATATTCCCGACATAACCGTCAAAATCTGTATACTCTATAATAGCATTATCTAATGTTCCATTTAATGTTACACCCCTAAATGTAACTTTTGATAAATCTTTATCTGGAATCATATCAAGATTTATTACAACACCATTTAAGTTAGTAAAATTCAATCCTGAAATTTTTTTACCATCAAAATTAATTCCTGTTAAATCAACATTTAATCTACTTAAGCAATAAAATATAGTATTATTTATTTCATTACTGTCTTTTATAAATAAAAAATTACTAATTTCTTCTTCACTAAGAGTAATTTCTTCTTGTGTATTTACTTTATTTAATAGTAGATTAGCAAATAACAAGCACGTTTTTTCATCATTATGATACTTTAATAAACTTGTAATTTCACTTATTATTTGTTTTTTTGAATAACTTTTCATTTAAACCACCCACGCTAATTATATCACTATCTCATATCTTCTTGCAATTATTCTATTATCACTACAATATTCAATTATATATTTATTTTCTTTCTTACAAATAATTATTCCAATAGTTTTATCTTGATTAATTTTTCTTAAATTATTATCAATATAATTCATATAAACTTGTATTTGACCAACATGTTCTTTTTTTAATTCTGTTACTTTTAGTTCTATTACTACATAACAATTAAACTCTATATTAAAAAGTAGTAAATCTATATAATTATAATTATTCCCTAATTTAATCTTATATTCATTTCCAATAAAACTAAAACCTGTACCTAGTTCTTCCATAAAGGATGGTATATCTTCCAATATAAGTTTTTGTAGTATCTTTTCAGATACACATTCATAGTTATTAATATTCTTAATTAATATTGGATTCTTTACATAATCAAAAACAGTTGAAGCAGCTTTCTCAACTAATTTATTTTTAGTGTTTTCATCTAGCCTTTCATATTCTTTAGATTTAATTTTTTCTCTTAATTGTCTCGTAGTCAAACATAATATTTCAATTTGTTTTATATAATATTTAATTTTGTTAACATCTTTAATTGCTAAAAGTTCAATCCAATGACCCCATGATAAATTTGCAGTCAGCGACTGCACTTTTTGAAGTTCATAGAATCTTACCATATAATTTAAACTTCTATAACTGTATTTTTTATTCAATTCTAAAGTTAATCTTTTTGAATATTCTCTAATTATACCTTCACCATAATGTTTACCCGCTTCACTAAGCATTTTTCCAACATTATAATATGTATTTAAATCACTCTTATTAATTGAATAATTCTTTACTTTTCTATTTATCTCATTATTTATTAATTCTTGTTTTATATCATTGTAATAGTTCATTTTTCCTCCCATATATCTATAAAGTAAAAAAATAACCTTCTATGAGATTATTCTATATTATATGGAAAACTCCTCTAAATTTTTATAATTAATTTATATATTTTTTGCAATATTATGTTAAGTGATACTTATATTTGTTTAATATCTTCTTGCGACTCCGTTATTACGTGCTATATAAATAATACTAGTCAGGATGGATGGTAAAAAAAGAATTACAAATTCAGTAATTCCTTTAATTATTTCTTTATTTTAGTTTTATCTTCATTAATTCTATCTATTGTAGCAATTGCAGTATCTGTAGTTTTTTGTTCCATCTCATACCATATAGTTGCTGCTGATTTAGCAGATTTATTAGCACTATTATATAATATAGGAAATATTTCTTTTAATTCAAATGGTGTAATATCAGGATTGATACTCATTATACCATCATATACTATTCTTGCTCT
>CAZMXJ010000028.1:0-8074 GCA_964570235.1 uncultured Clostridium sp.
GCTTAGATATTTTAATTAATTCAAAATACCCTATATATATCATTATGCCTGCTATAATTGAATAAATTGCACCCATGATGGTTAGGTTTATAAATTTATGTAAAAATATCATTGAAATAATTGCACCAAACGGTTCACTTAAACCAGATATTAGTGTATATACAAACGCTTTTTTCTTATTACCTGTTCCACAATATATTGGTATAGATATTCCTATTCCCTCTGGTATATTATGCATTACTATTGCTATTGAGAGCATCAATCCTAATTTAAAATTTATACTACTAAGCATATATGTTGCCATTCCTTCAGGTATATTATGTAGTATTATGCCAATCATTGATATAATGCCAGTTTTTGATAACACATCTTGTTCTTGAACGATATTTTGTATAAGATGACTTGCTATAAATCCAATGATGAAAAATATTAAACAATAAAATAGCGCTATAAAACAATTGTAGTTTTCTTTTAAACTAGAAATGCTTGATGGAATTAAGTCAATGATAGATAACATTATCATTACCCCACCAGCAAATGATAACGTTCTTGATATTATTCTATTTTTATCGCCTTTTATATATATAGAAAAAAATCCAATTAATGTCGACATACCTGCTATTAGGCTTATTATTATACCATTATATTTATTCATATTAAATTTTATTTTTTTTTTAATAATTTATTACTAATATAAAATATATTTATCATTTTTATATACTTTTATTCATTTTATTGTAAATATAAGTGGTTTTTGATATTATTATATTAAGGAAAGTGATGGTATGAAAAAATATAATTTGTTGATTTTTAATATTCTATTTATTTTATTTATGGACATTTGTTTTAAACTTATGGCATTTAATAGTTTTTTTGATGTTTCTACTATTTATATGATTTTATCAGATATAGTTATTGCACTTATAGTTACTATTTTAGAATCATTATTTAATTCTTTATCAAACAAAATAATTTCTATAGTTTTAACTGTATTTGTTTTCCTCTTAATTTTTTCACAATATGTTTACTTTTTGTACTACGATACTATTTTTTCCGTTTATTCATTATTTCATGGTGGGCAGGTTTTTGGATTTATTGGTTCTATAATTGAAGTTATGATAGAAAATATACTATCTATTTTACTATTTATTATTCCTTTAGTATTTTACATAATCTTATTTAAAAAATTTAATTTTGAAAAAAAGAATTATAAATTTTACATAATTTTAATATTACTATCACTAACAATATATATTTCATTTATTGTACTTTTAAATTTTTCCAACAAAAGTAAAACCTATTCGTCATATAATTTATATTTTAATACGCACGTTCCTAAACTTGCTGTTAGAGATTTTGGAGTTTTAACAGAAATGAGATTAGATTTGAAAAGAACTCTATTTGGATTTGAAGAAAAAATTGTGACTGAAAATAAAAACACTAGTACTACAAAGCCAGAAAACGTTGAAGAAGAAATTCTATATCATAAAATGGAAATAGATTTTGATGATCTAATTGAAAATGAAAAAAATTCTACTATTAAGAGTATGCATGAATACTTTAAAAGTATTGAACCAACTCCAAATAATAAATATACAGGAATGTTCGAGGGTAAAAATTTAATTGTTATTGTTGCGGAAGCATTTTCCTTAATGTCTATAAACGAAGAATTAACTCCAACTCTTTATAAATTGTATAACGAAGGTTTTCAATTTACGAATTTCTATACACCGGTTTATTATGTAAGTACTTCGGATGGCGAATATGTTTCTTTAACCTCATTACTTCCAAAAGATGGTACTTGGAGTATGTCAGCTTCTAGAAATAATTATTTACCATTTGTCTATGGAAATATGTTTAAAAATATAGGATATGCTACACGTGCATATCATGATGGCACTTATACATATTATGGCAGAAATTATTCACATCCTAATATGAGATATACATTTAAAGCCTGCTACGGTGGATTAAATATTAATTGTGGCGTTTGGCCACAAAGCGATGTTGAAATGATGAAAGCATCTATTCCAGAATATATAGATGATGAGCATTTTATGACATATTATATGACAGTAAGTGGTCATTTACAATATACATATATCGGTAATAGTATGGCTACTAAAAATAGAACCTATGTTAAGGATTTACCATACAGTGAAGCTATAAAAGCATATCTTGCCACTCAAATTGAACTTGATAGGGCATTAGAAGTTCTTATTAATGAACTTGAAGAAAAAGATAAACTAAAAGATACCGTAATCGCAATAAGTGCAGATCATTATCCATATGGACTTACAAATGATGAAATTAAAGAATATGCTGATTATGTATATGATGAAAAATTTGATATACATAAAAATGCATTTATATTATGGAATAGTGAAATGGAGAATAGTATCAAAGTTACAAAATACGCTAGCAGTTTAGATATACTCCCAACTATTTTAAATTTATTTAATATGGAATATGATTCAAGATTATTAATTGGAAAAGATATATTATCTGACGAAGAAGGAATAGTAATATATAATGACAGAAGTTGGATTAATAGTTACGGAAAATATGATGCAGTTAAAGATGAATTTACAACTTTTAAAGACAAAGTTAGTGGCGAATACATTGATAGTATTAATAATGAGGTATATAATAAATTTTTAATGTCAAAATTGATACTAGATTATAACTATTATAATAGAGTATTAAAAAAGTAACACTCGAGTAGTGTTACTTTTTCTATTAATAATTTTCTGCTTTAACTTCGAAATATGATTTTGGATGAGCACATACTGGACATACTTCTGGAGCTTTTTTACCTATTACTATGTGTCCACAATTTCTACATTTCCAAATTGTATCTCCATCTTTACTAAATACTAAATCTCCTTCAATATTTTCTAGTAATTTTTTATATCTTTCTTCATGCTCTTTTTCAATTTTTCCTACTTGTTCAAACAAGAATGCTATATGATCAAATCCTTCTTCTTTTGCTTCTTTAGCCATTCTATCATACATATCTGTCCACTCATAGTTTTCACCTTCAGCAGCCATCTTTAAGTTTTCAGTTGTAGATTTTACTTCTCCACCTTGTAATAATTTAAACCATAATTTAGCATGTTCTTTTTCATTATCAGCAGTTTCTTGAAATATTGCTGCTATTTGTTCATAACCTTCCTTTTTTGCTTTGCTAGCAAAATAAGTATATTTATTTCTTGCTTGTGATTCACCAGCAAAAGCTTCCATTAAATTTTTTTCTGTTTTTGTTCCTTTTAATTCCATAATTTACCTCCATATCAATTTTATTACAAAATTATTTTTTTTTCAAGAAATTAATAAAAATCTCTTATACTTTCTGCATCAGCTACCCAATCTTCAATATGCTCAAATATACAATTGTATGCATCTTTTGGTTCTGGGTCATAACACTTAATCACACTTCTTAATGTTTTACCATCTCTATTCATCTTAAAACGTAAGAATGGATTTTCACCTTTTTTACATTTTCCAGTAACTGGATCAGGTATATTATGAATATATACGCCAAATAATCCCTTACCTTCATTCCATGCCTTTTCTATTTCATATATTATCCATTTTCTTTTTGCAGTTTCTTCGCCAATAAATACAACGACACATTCTGCATCTTTCATGTTATTATCAATCCATCTTTTTATTGATTCATCACCCTGTCTGCATATTTCTTCCCACTCTTCTTTCGATACTGGTTTTATATCTCTTGTAAGACCCATGCTTCTTATTTCATCTACTCTATTTCCATCTTTTTCATAATGATAACTAAAAAACACTTTTTTCCTTGCCATAAATATCTAATATAATGGATAAGATTCAGTTAATTTTTTTACTCTTTCCATTAATCCTTTCTTTATATTTTCATCATCTTTATTTTTTAATGCTTCACTAATAATATGTCCAACTTCTCTAAATTCCTTTTCTTTAAATCCTCTAGTTGTCATAGCAGGTGTACCTAATCTTATTCCACTTGCGATACTAGCAGGTTCTGTTTCATTTGGTATCGTATTTTTATTACATGTAATATTAATATTGTCTAGTATTTCTTCAGCTTCTTTTCCTGTTATAC
Organism: uncultured Clostridium sp.; assembly: GCA_964570235.1. Taxonomy (GTDB): domain Bacteria; phylum Bacillota_I; class Bacilli_A; order RF39; family UBA660; genus CAG-1193. The sequence continues at coordinate 4,100 of CAZMXJ010000028.1, forward strand.
CCACACTCTTTACATTTACAAGTACTAAATGATTATCTGTACCTCCACTTACTATTTTAAATCCTTCTTCTTTTAATGTATCTGATAAAATTTTTGCATTTTTCAAGACTTGTTTCATATATTCTTTGTAGTCGTCCTGCATTGCTTCATAAAAGCATTGTGCTTTGGCAGCAATAACATGCATTAGAGGGCCACCTTGAATACCAGGAAATATTGTTTTATTTATCTTCTTTATTATTTCTTCATTATTTGTAAGAATTAATCCTCCACGAGGCCCTCTCAATGTTTTATGAGTCGTTGTAGTAACTATGTCAGCATATGGAATTGGAGAAGGGTGAAGATGTGTAGCTACTAAGCCTGCAATATGTGCCATATCTACCATTAAATATGCATTACATTTATCAGCTATATCTCTAAACTTTTTAAAATCAATTGTTCTTGAATAAGCACTTGCACCAGCAATAATCATTTTAGGTTTCTCTTTTAACGCAAGTCTTTCTAATTCATCATAATTGATTGTTTCTGTTGATAAGTCTACATCATATGATACTATATTATATTCTTTTCCACTAAAATTTAATGAATATCCATGTGTCAAATGTCCACCATGACTTAAGTTCATTCCCATTACTTTATCACCAATGTTTAATAATGATTTATATACAGCCATATTAGCACTACTACCACTATGAGGTTGTACATTAGCATACTTACAATCGAACAATTTTGTTGCGTATTTTATTGCTAGGTTTTCTATCTCATCTACAAACGAACAACCACCATAATATCTTTCGTTTGGGTATCCTTCTGCATACTTATTTGTAAGTACACTTCCTTGTAATTTTAGTATATCCTTTGATACAAAGTTTTCTGATGCAATTAGTTCAATATTATTTCTTTGTCTTTTTAATTCTTTATCAACACTCTTTTTTATAAGTTTATCCATTATTACCTCCATTAATCAACAACTTTTGATGCAGCTTTTAAAATTCCTATCTTCCCATATTCGTAAGTTAACCCTCCCTGCTGATATGCAATATAAGGACTTCTAAGAGGGCCATCACATGATAGTTCTATTGATGAACCTTGTGTGAAAGCTCCTGCTGCCATTATAACTTTGTCACTATATCCTGGCATGTCCCATGGAATTGGAGTAACATTTGAATCAATTGGAGATGCACTTTGTATTCCTTCGCAATATCTGATTAATTTTTCTTCATCATTAAATATTATATTTTGCACTATATCTACTCTCTCATCATTCCATTTAGGTTCAACATTAAATCCTAGTTTTTCTAACATTTTTGACGCAAATATAGCTGTTTTTATAGCTCCTTTTACTACATTAGGTGCTAAAAATAGTCCAAGTAATATAGATTTATTCATTCCCATTGAAGGTCCAACTTCTTTTGCTTCACCTGGAACATTTAATCTTTCTGCACATAAATGAATTAAATCACTTCTACCACAAATATATCCTCCATTAGAAGCTATCCCACCACCTAAATTTTTGATTAAAGAACCTACTACTATATCAGCTCCAACTTCTGTTGGCTCTTTTTTACATACAAATTCGCAGTAACAATTATCTATCATCACAATAGTATTTGGTGATACTCTTTTTATTAGTTCTATTACCTTTTCGGTTTTATCTATATTTATACTTTTCCTTGTAGAATATCCTTTACTTCTTTGAATTTCTATTACTTTTACGAAAGATTTGCTTAACCTTTCTTCTATTTTTTTATAATCAAAATCATCATCTACTAATTCAATCTGTTCATATTTGATTCCATATGATTTTAATGAACTTGCATTTTCAATTATTCCTATAACTTCATCCAATGTATCATATGGCTTACCTGTTATACTTAGAAGGACATCTCCTGGTCTTAAAAGAGCAAACAATGTAACAGTAAGAGCATGTGTCCCTGATATTATTTGACTTCTTACAAGAGCATCTTCACATCTAAATACATTAGCATAAACTTCTTCTATTGCACTTCTACCTGCATCGTTATATCCATAACCAGTTGAAGATGTAAAATGTGAATCAGATATATTATTATCACTAAATGCTTTTAAAACTTTTAAACTATTATATGCACATATATCATCAACATTATTAAATACTTCTTGCAGCTCTTTCTCACATTCACTCGCTACCGATATTATTTTATCACTTATTCCAAAACTTCTATACATAATCCACCTTCATAATCTATCTTAATTAAATCTCCACTTTTTATATTTTCATTTTTATATAATTCATATATTGAATTAGCAACTTCACATTTATCGAGTAATTTTTCTTGACCAATTCTTTTTAGTTCCTCATTTAAAAAATCTTCGTTCATTTCACTCACACTTTCGGTATTTATCCAATTCGGAAGCACTGCAAATATTCTTATATTAGGAAAAAATTCTGCAATTACTTTAGTAACAATATTAATACCTGCTTTTGATGAAGAATAATCAATATTTAATGAATTATATGTACTCAGTGAGTCAGTTGAAGAAATATTGATTATTTCCTTTACTCCATTTTTTATAGCTTCTTTGCACATTAGGAATGTTCCTACCAAATTTACCTCTAACACTTTCATAAATTCTTCTTTTGTTTTATACATTATATCATTATCCATAGAAAGTGCTGAATTATTTATTAAAATATCCACTTTATAAGTATCAAATAAATCAATAATATCATTTTCATTGCTTATGTCACACTTTACTATGTTTGCTTCAATATTATACTTTCCTATTTCTTCTTTTAATTTATAAGCATCATCAACACTCGTATTGTAAGTTATTATTACATTATAATTGTTTTCAGCAAACTTTCTTATCAGCGATGCTCCTAACCCTTTTGAACTTCCTGTAACTAATACTGTGTTCATAATTCACCTCAATTATTTTTAACTTTTTTAATAATTCACTCTTAAATATATTATAGATAAAACTATTATTTTGAGCAAGTCATTTTTATCTCAAAAATAATAAATAATTACTTTGGTACTTTTATGTATTTTATTATACTATCAATAACTTTCAACATGTACTTATCACATATCTTGTATGTTATCTTATTTTCATCTTTCATCTTTTTTATAATTTTATAACCACGCAAATATTCTAGTTGAGAAGAAATCGTAGTAGCATTTAACTTTGTTATTCTTGATATCTTACTTATAGTCATTTCTCCATTATTAAGACATACTAAAATTCTAATTCTATTGAAGTCATTGAAAATTTCATAAAAACTATATATTTTCTGTACACTAATCGCATTCATAATAACTCCTCTTATTCTTAATGAACATTATATCACTTTATAAATCATTATAGTCAAAATTTTTACTTATTTTTTTGTTTTCATTATTTACTAAACTCGTTGTTGTAAGAATCATTCCTGCTATTAAAATGGAGTTTATAAAAGTATTTGTAACTACTTCTTTTGAAACAAGTACTTTTGTATCTCTTATGAGTTCAAAATTTTCTGATTGAGCATTAAATATTTTATTAAATTTGCTATTTATAATTTCTTCAATTATTTCTTTTTCTTCAAAACCAGAATTATTTATTATTTGATTAGTGTGGAAAATCAGCAAAGATTTAAGCATTATAGATACAAAATGAGTTTCTTCAAGACTCATTAATATTGCATCTGTCTCATAATTGTTTATCTTCTTCCGCTTTTTGTTGGTGCACCAACTATTATTTCTGCAGTACCTCTTTTTTAGTATAAAAAAATGTACAATCGTACACTACTCATTATTAATCTCTTTTATTATTCCAATAACTACAGCTATAAAAAGTATTGTTTCTAATATAATTCCAAATATTGAGAATACATAAATATGATATATAAGCCATGATATTTCTATAGGTATTCCAAATATCCTATAAATTTTTCTATTACTTTGCCATACTGAAATTGTATACAACAAAGTTCCAATTGAAGGCACCAAACTG
>CAZMXJ010000029.1:0-8062 GCA_964570235.1 uncultured Clostridium sp.
AGGTGTTTCACTAACACTTGGTTCAACTGTTGGTACAACTGGTTCTATACTAGGAATTACTCCAACCGTTGTATTAACAACAGGAACTGACTCTAAAACAGGTTCAACTACATAATTATTGCTTGGTGTTTCAACTTCACTAACACCTTTTACCTGAACCATATCAATATTGTTAGTACCTAAATCAGTAGAATTAGTCCCCGTCGAACTAACATTACCACTTTTAATTTTACTCCTACTATTTTTATTGCCTAATGCAATAATAAACAACAAAATTACTATAACAACCGCAGAACCACCAGCCACATAAATATAGTTTTCCGCTAAAAATTCTAATACTTGATTCATATCACACGCCTCCTAGTATAAGGATAACACAATCAAGTAGTTTTTTCAATATATTTAAATAAAAGTTATGACAATTATCATAGCAAGATAAAATAAATACTTTTATACTTGAAATAAATATACAATAAAAAAAAAGTAACTAAAATTACTAATTACTTTTTTTAAAGTTATTCTTTTCTAAGAAAGCCGAATATGTATCTAAATCTTGGTATCCTATTGTTCCATCAACATATTTTCCATCCTTGAATATTGCTACCATAGGAGTAGCTAGAAAATTATTCTCAAAAAATTCATTATATGTTGTCAACTTTTCATAGGCATTTTCATCAACTACTGTATTATTTTCATAATTAAACACCCTTGTTACATCAAAGTAATATGTTTTGAAATTATATTTAATTTGTGCTTCTTTCATAATAGGTATAAACATTGCGCAATAACCACATGTTGCCCTTCCCATATACACTACGTGAGTTCCTTTATCCTTCATAATATTTTTTAATCCACTATAATCCACTTCAGTAAATTCGCTAACATCATATTCAGGCAACTCCTCATTTTCGGAAGAATCACTGCCCTTTAAAGTATCTGAATACTTGCTTGATAACTGCTTTAAATTACTTGTACATATTATATTAAAAACTAAATTAACCAACAATAATATTGCTACAAAATATAATGTCCATTTTAGTTTGTTTAAAACATTCATGTATTCAGTAGGTTCTGAAATGTTTTTAGAAATATTTTTAGCTTTACTTTTCTTTTTATCCATTGCTACCATCCTTTCAAGAGTATTATAACATATTTTTACAATATTTGCTAGCCTAATATTATAACGTTAATTTATTAATACTAAATAGTATCTAAAAACAATTTGTTGGGCAATAAGCATTATGTTTTTTAATACTTAAAAATATAATAAAATGAAAGGAGTTTGATTTTATGTACGGATGTTGCGGATATCCAGCACCATATTATGGAAATTATGACAATGGATTAAATTGGATTTGGATAATTATAATAGTATTTATACTTTTATTTTTGTTTAGATGTAACGACTCAAGAGGAATTTGTCATTAATAAAAAACGCTATACAATAAATTCACTACAAAAACCACGTCTAAGTGACGTGGCTTTATTATGTTTTACATCATGTTTAATTCAAATATAACTAAACAAAAAACAACTATAGATATTATTTATTTAGTTATAAATATGTTTACTTTTAATCTGATAAATTAAATTTATAATTATCTCAAAAAAACGAGTAATGATTCAATTTGGTGGAACCGAGGAGATTCGAACTCCTGTCCGAAAACTTAGCTATATAAATATCTACAAACTTAGTTTATTTAAAAAATTCGTTAAAAACACAAAAATAAACAAATAAGTTTTTAACTAGACTAAAATTATTCATCATTTACACTAGTCATGCAAATAATATATCCTGCTTTATTAAGCCCTAATATTCGTCACAGGAAAACAAATATTAGGACTGCCTTCTAAACTAAGCGAAAGCTAATTGATTTCTGTTTCCAGTTATTTTTAAGTTTGGATTTAACGCATACCTACGATTTGCAATTTATACTCTAATGTTCCCGTCGAAACCATAACGGCCCCATAGAGAGATTATAACAAAAAAAACTAATATTTCATAGTCTTTTTGTTATATTTATCAATATCTCTTTCTTTTATAACTTGCTTTTTATCATAGGTTTTCTTTCCCTTAGCAATTCCAATCAAAATTTTTGCTTTTCCATTTTTTATATAAAGCTTTATTGGTACCAAAGTATATCCCTCAGTGTTAATTCTATCACGCATTTTGCAAATCTCATTTTTATGTGCAAGTAATTTTCTTGTTCTAGTCTCCTCATGATTAAAAATTCCACTGTTTTCATACTTAGAAACATGCATATTTAAAACAAATAATTCATCATTTTTAATAATTCCGTAACTATCCTTTAAATTAACTCTACCAGATCTAATTGATTTAATCTCAGAACCTTTAAGAACAATTCCACATTCATAAGTATCCTCTATATAATAATCAAATTTAGCTTTACGATTCAATACTTCCAAATTAATCACCTATTGGATAAATTTTAACTATATCATTATCAGAAGATAACAATTTACTATATTTTTCATAATATGATTTGTAATTAGCTAACTGATTAGTTAATTTTGTAAACGGAATAACTTTATAATTAGTATTATCATAATTATATGCATATGTAAACAATACATTTATATTTTCAAAACTTAATTTGCTGCTTGTATTTGATTTAGTTACTACCAATTTAAAGTCTATCATAGCACTTATCCTAGAATCAACCGAAATATGTCCTGACAATAAATTACCTAAAGAATAACATACAAGCGTTTCACCAATAACTTCTACAGGTTGAACAGTGTATCCATTATTACCTACAACAATATGTACACCATTATCAGATAAATATTTAGCTATTCTCCTTTGTTCTTCAGATACTTCAGTAGTTTTAATATTACTCCAATCTATACTAACCATAATTACATCAACAGAATCCCTTATTGCATCTATATCTGATTTTACAAGCTCATCGCTATATATATTAACCGCATATTTTTCTGAAACAACTTCATCTGTGCCTGTAGTATATGATAAAACTGCTATCTTCAAACCATTCTTAGTTATTACATTATTACTTGAATTATTCTCTTCTGAGGCATTAACACCAGAATATACAATATCCTTCCCATCTAAGTAATCAATAGAATTTTTTATTCCGTTTAAACCTTTATCATATGAATGATAACTGGCAAGTGACATAGCATTAAAACCAAGCTTTGATAATGAATCAAAAATATCCGTAGGAGAGTTATATTTATAATTTATACTTAATCCCAATTCTTTTCCACCCAAAATACTTTGTTGAAAATAGAAGTTAACATTTGACTTTTTCATTATGTCATTCAAATCTTCAAATACATGGTCAAAGTTGTATACACCATCCGCTGATGCTGTATCATACCACATGTTACTATTAACTAAAACATTTCCACCTAAAGTAAATGTAACAGAATATTCCTTCGGCTTAAGTTCAGTCTTTTCTAATACACTTGAATTATCTTCGTCATTTTTTGCTTCAAAATATCCCCTGAAAAAATATAACAAACCAAAAACAATACATATTAACAAAAATACTATTATAAGTGGCCATTTACTATTTTTATTTTTTTTCATCGGTTACCTCCTTATCTATTAATTCAAAATCTATAGTCCCTTCTATCTTGGAAGCATCAACACATTTTACAGTTATTTTATCACCTAGTCTATATCTTTTTCCACTTCTTTTACCAACTATACTTTGACCAACCTCATCAACAATGTAATAATCTCCCTTTAAAGAACCAACATGAACTCTTCCCTCTACTCTATTAGTTAGTCTTACAAACATACCAGAAGAAACTACACCAGCAACTTTAGCGTCAAATACCTCACCAATATGGTTTAGCATATATTCAGCCATCTTCATACTCTCAACATCTCTTTCGCACTCTATAGCGTTCCTTTCCTTCAAAGAAGAATGTTCTGCTTCTCTTGAAAGTTGTTTTTCTAAGTCTATTAAATCACGACTAGACATATCAACTCCATGAATAATTTTCTTCAAAATTCTATGAACAGTATCATCAGGATATCTTCTTATAGGGCTAGTAAAATGGCAATAGCATTTGCTTGCAAGCCCAAAATGTCCTAAATTTTCAGTACTATAAATAGCTTTTTGCATAGATCTTAATCCAAGTTCAGAAACCATTTCATAATCTTTAGAATCTTTTAAACTATCAAGAATTTCTTGCAACTGCTTAGGCTTTATCTCACTAATCTTACCCTTTACTTTTATTCTATGTCCTAATGCATTAAGTAACATAAAATATTCTCTAATTTTCTTTTCTCTTGGCACCTCGTGAATACGATACATCATAGGATACCCAAGATTAGTTATATAAAGAGCAACTGTTTCATTTGCAACAATCATAAAGTCTTCTATCAACTTTTCACCCGTACCTCTTTCTCTTTCACCAATATCTATTGGTTTGCATTCCTCATCAACAACTATTTTAATTTCTGGCACGTCAAAATTAATTTGTCCTCTACAATCTCTATTTTTCCTTAATATAGAAGAAAGCTCAGCCATTAAATCAAGCTCTTTAGTAAAATTTTCATATCCACTAGAAACAATTCCTTTTTCCAAATACATATTAGCTTTTTTGTAAGTCATTCTTAATTTAGAATTAATTACTGCCTCATAAACATCATAATTAACAACATTACCATTTTTATCTATTTCCATATCACAAGACATTACTAATCTATCAACGTTAGGATTTAAAGAACAAATACCATTTGATAATTGATGAGGTAACATAGGAATAACTCTATCAACCAAATAAACACTTGTAGCCCTTTCTTCAGCATCTCTGCCTAATGCAGTACCTTCTTTTACATAATGAGTTACATCAGCAATATGGACGCCAAGTAAATAATTGCCATTTTCTAATTTTTTAATTCCAATGGCATCATCAAAATCTTTTGCATCATCCCCATCCATAGTTATAATATTTTCACTTCTTAAATCTCTTCTATCTTCGAGTTCAAAACTACTAACTTTATTAGGAATGTTTTTAATCTCTTCCATAGTTGCATCACTAAAATTAGGCTCTATATCATGTTCATAAACCTTCGATAAAATATCAATCCCAACATCATCCTTATGTCCTAATATTTTAATAACTTCACCATAATACTTATTTTTACCAACTTGTGTATAAGGTTTTACTATTACTTTATGACCAGGCATTGCATTATTTCTATGATTTTCATCAATTAAAATTAAAATTTTAACCCTTTCATCGTCTAGCAAAATTTTACCATATCCATCATGGTCTAATATATATTCACCAATTATAGTATCAAAAGATCTATCAATTATTCTTAAAATTTTTCCTTCTTCTTCGGATATATACTCAGCGACAACTAAATCATTATGAATTGCGCCATTCATATTTTCTTTTTTAATATGTATATCCGGCTCATTTTGTAGTATTACAAAGCCAAATCCTTTTTTATTAACTGATAACTTCCCAACTTTTAAATGCGTTTTTTCGTAAAGCGTGTACTTCCCCTTTTTAGTTACATAAACATCACCACATTTTTCAAGAATTCGTAATTCTTCACACAATTTATCTAAAGTAATTTCATCTAACTTATTTTGTATTTCAATTTCCGTCATTGGAACTTCGCTATTTTTAAGTATCTCTAAAATATCTTCTCTCATGATAGCCTCCATACTATTATTATAAAATAAAAAAGGACTTATAAAAAGTCTTTTTTTAAAATTATTTAACTAAAGTGACATAACAAGTGAAATTATGACGAAAATAGTTCCTAAAGCAGCAGTCAACCTAGTAATAAAAAGTTCACTTCCTCTTTCTTTTCTATTACTAAATAAATCAGAACTTCCACCACCTAAACCTTGTGAAGCTCCCTCCGCTTTACCACTTTGTAATAGCACTATCGTAATAAGTAAAATTGATACAATTATTATCAATGTTTCCATTTAAATCACCCTCTTCGTATACTTTAACATATATTAAATATTTTTGCAATTACTTATTATTAATATATTCCTTAAATAATCTGCCACGCTCTTCATAATCCTTAAATTGATCCCATGAAGCGCAAGCAGGACTAAGAAGTATTACATCTCCACACACTGAATTAGTTACGGCAATATCAGTAGCACTTTTTAAATCATCAGCAACTACACAATCGATACCTATTCTACAAGCATATTCTTTTATTCTTTCTTTAGTTTGACCATAACTTACTATCAATTTTACATTATTCATATGAGGTGTTAAATCGTCAAAACTATGTCCTCTTTCTAATCCACCAAGAAGCAAAATAATAGGACTATCAAATGATGTTAATGCTATCTCAGTTGCTTTAACATTTGTTGCCTTTGAATCATTATATATTTTTACACCATTAATTTCTCTAACATATTCAATCCTGTGCTCAACACTTTTAAAATTCTTAAGAGTTTCTATAATGACTTTATCACTTACATTTAATCTTTTAGCAACCATAATAGCAGCCATTACATTTTCATAATTATGATTACCCTTTAACAATATATCTTTTGTGGATATTAAGATTTTATTGTCATAAAATATATTGTTATCATCTAAATAGCACAAAGTACCTTTGTCTTTTGTACTAAAATATTCTTTATGTGACATTATGTCATTAGTGCTATTAACAACATCTCGGTTGTCAAAATTTAATATAGAATAATCAGACTTCGTATGATGATTAAAAATTCTTTTCTTAATATTAATATAGTTTTCTTTACTACCCACAAAGTCCAAATGTGCATCGAAAATATTAGTAAGAACAGATATATTAGTTTTAAATTCATCAAAATTACACAATTGCTGTATAGAAATTTCCATAAGTAATATATCATTATGTTTAATAGAATTTAGTACTGAAGCCAATGGAAATCCAATATTACCAGCAAGTACAACCGGCAAATTAGCAGATTTCAATATCTCATAAACCAACGAAGTAGTCGTAGTTTTACCATTACTGCCGGTAATACCAATTATAGTCACATCCTTGGGTAAAAGTCTATATGATAACTCAACCTCGTTTATGACAGGTATGTTTAATTCTTTTGCACGAAGAATCATATCATTAGAATCCTTAATTCCAGGATTTTTTACCACATAATCAACGTTTTCATCAATCAATTCGATTGGATGACTACCCAATATTACTTTTACTCCCAAATTTTCTAATTCTTTCACATGCATTTCATCTTGATCAGCATTTTTATCGTTTAGTATAACTTCATTATTTCTGCTCGCAAGTATTTTAGCAACTTCATAACCGCTTCTTGCCATGCCCAATATAATTATTTTACAATTCTCAAACATATTATATCCTCCAAAACAATTATACTACAAATTCTTGTAAAGTTACACAATTGATATATAAAATATTGGTAAGTTTTAAAAAATGTGATATACTATAAAAGTATAGGAGTGAGTATATATGGCTATTATAGAACTAGGTAGAAAAGAATTTGATGAATATGCTTTAAACCATGCATATAGAAGTTTTTACCAAACTTCACAATATGGTACGTTGATGTCTAAGCATGGATATTCTCCAATATATGTTGGCCTTGACGAAGGTGGAATGATAAGAGCCGCAGCGCTTATTCTTATTAAAAGTCAAGCTGGAATTAAGTTTGGATATTCTCCTAGAGGTTTCCTAATTGATTTTAATGATTACCAGTTAGTAGATGATTTTACTTATAATTTAAAAGAATATCTATCAAAAATCGGTATAGTAAATTTGATAATTGACCCACATGTTACTCACTTAGAACGTGATAAAAATGGTAAACCAATGGAATCTAGACAAAAAGGTGTAAATATATCAGAATCTTTAAAAAGAATTGGTTATCAGCATCGAGGATTTAATCTATACTTTGAAAACTTGAAGCCAAGATGGAATATGGTCTTAAAAACAGAACAAACTCCAATAGAAATATTTAATGGTTTTGAAAAGCAAACTAGAACTAAAATTAGAAATAGTTTAAGAAAAGGTGTTGAAGTCTATAAAGGTAATAAAAATGATTTAAAAATGTTTTACCAAATG
>CAZMXJ010000030.1:0-7992 GCA_964570235.1 uncultured Clostridium sp.
TAAACTAATTTGAATAATTAATTCAGGACATTTCCAATATACCTTTTCAAAAACTATATGTATTTCTTCGTCACTTTTATCTTCAAGTATAACTTTCATATATTCTTCTACATAAATTGTATATTTAAAATCTTTTATACTTAATTTAATACCTGCATCTTTAAAATTATTAATTATCTCTCTTATTAAATCATTTATTTCTTTTAAATTATCTTTATAGAAATACTTTAACTTATATATTTTATAATCTAGTCCCATCTTTTCATACGAATTTGTATTAGAATCAACTAGATTAAGAAATTCATAATCTAGTGATTCTTTAGTAAGTTCAATTGTTTCCATAACAGTTAATTTATTATATCTATTTAAAATTTCATTATTAATATTTCTAAATTGATTGCTATACTTATCTTTTATATCATCAACATAATCTTTAAACTTTTGAATATTTGCTTTATTATTCTTAGGAAGAGTATTTATATTATCTTTAATTAACTTTATTTCATCTTGTATTTCTTGTATCATTTTTCCACTTCCACTTTTTCTTTATCCAAATATTCTAAAAAATCTTTAATAATATCATATATTTGTAAAAGTTCTTTATTTTTTAAATTTGAAACATCATTCATAATACCCTCCTACTTAATTATAACATACTTTTCTATAGTTCCAATAGATGTGTTATTATCATATAATATAAATTCTAATTTATAAGTGCCTGTTAGTAAACTATCTTTAAATCTTAAATTTAATGTAACATTTTGGTTTGGATTTTCTACCACTAAATATTCTTTTTCATTTGATGTATTAAATAAAACATTATTTTCATAATCTTTTAAATCAACTAATGTATATGATGTATCATATATCGTATTATAATTTCTTCTATATAATTTTAAATTAATATGAGGATTCTCTAACCCAGAATTATATAAGATATTATAAGTTATATAATCTATATCATTAAGATTTAAACCTGTTTTACCATCAATAATAATAGATTCGTACTCAGTAGTTACGTCAAGTCCATAAATTTCATTTATTATATATAATGGTAAATCAACTGTATCAGATGGACTTAAACCATAATATATACCATCATTTGAACCGAAGGATTCTATTCTTAGTTTATAATTTCCAGTTGCAATATTAGAATTTTGTGTATTTATATTTAACCATATTTTTGTATTACCAACTTTATCAGAAATTTTAATTCTTGTAGTTCCATCTATATTAGGTTGATATTGTACTCCATTGATTTCATAATATAAACCAAGTAAACTTGTACCAGATACAGTATTACCATCTTTATCAATAAGTGATAATTTTAATCCCATTTTTGAATCAAAATATTCTGTATCATATATAGTATCTGTACCAACTTTTGATTGAGTATATGTAGTAGTAACATCTACTGTTACTTTTTCTCCTATATATATTGCATCTTTATCTAACGATGCATCTACATCAATTATTGCATCTTTATTAGCATAAATATCATAAAACATTGAATTATATGATTCACTTAGCACATTAATAATTGTCTGATTATTCGCATCTCTAAGTTCTATCAAAATAGAATTATTAAGGGAATCTGTGGTTATATTTGTATCTATAAAGTCAATTATGACAATAAATTCTTCATTACTTAAATTATTTATGGAGTCGTAATAAATATTATTATTTGTCGCATCGTTATAATGTACTCCACTATTTAAAGCACCCATAACTTCAAATATAGAAAAGTCATACGACACTTCCCCAATATTATTTAATTCATTAGTAGCGTTAGTAACATCATTTTCATTTATAGAATGATAATAATACTTTGGAGTACTACTACTTAAATCTATCAGTGTTAATTTAGTGTCTAATGGAAGTACATAACTAGATACAAGTGATCTATGATATCCTTCTTTATAAACATTTTTATCTAGTTCAAATAGTGAAAAATATGTACTTATTGAACTTTTAGAAGTAATATCTACTATACTAGATGCAAACATACTATACTGTCTTCCTGCAGTGATTGAAGATTCATAGTTTTCCCTATTAGTTAATTGCCTATATAAACTAACATTTACTTCAAGTCTTTGGCTTTCATTAGTTAGATCATCTATCTTAGTAATTGCCATCATTACTATTCTTACTTTACCCATATAGCCTTCAGTCGCCATGTTTTTAGAATGATACAAATAAAATTGTAAACTTGGAACACTAGTAATATTTTCTCCAACATATGTAGTTGTTCCTTCTATTGGATTTGTATCACTAGTCATAAATTGTGTTTCTCCATTTGTAAGCCAACCACTATTACCAGTTTTAATTGTAAGTCCCATTGTAGTATCTGCGATTTCTGAAGTTTCAGCAAGTCTTGGAATTTGATTCCGATTAACTAATGATACACCTGGTGCTATCTCACTATAATCAAACCCAAGTATAACAAATGTAGTATTTGGTTTAGTAAAAGTACGGAATGGTAACTCTGCAGCTCCTAATGTAGAATATTTAGATGCAAATAATTCTGTATTATACTCTACTATAAGTTCCCCAATAACCCACATATAATAGTCTGAATCTTCTGGTATAGGATCAATAACTTTTATTTCATTCAAGCTAGATTCTTCATTTATAAAATTACTATAGAAACCATCGACATTTATATCATGATTGATTTTATGAGCACCAAGTACTAGTGACCCTCTTTTTGGAATATCTCCCCAATTTAATGTATCACCATTACTATAGTCAGTATCATATATCATAGAATTAATTGTATCATCAGAATTATAACGATACATACCAAAGAAAGTCATACCTTCAACTTCTCCATAACTAGTAATTGATTCATTTGTAGCTATGTTAAAATCAAATGCATCTTCTGAGTTACTAACTTCTAACATATATAATCTATTCTGTGTCGTTACTCCAGTTATGAATTCATCAGTAATAGTTACTGATGCTTTTGTGCCATCAGAGTTTAATGATTTAAATTTCTTTAATAAGTTTGCACCTCTTTCAACATATAATGTAGAAGAATTTGTTAAATTAAGTTCATCAATTCTTGAAAGAGTAAATAATTTATCAGAATATTCATTTGTTCTATCTGTAGTACCTTTTAATAATATAGATGAATTATCTATTACTAAAAGGTTTGTTCTTTGAATTGATATATTTCTCTTAGGATTTTCATATAAACCATAATTTTTAATTGTAATTTCACTTGTACCAGATGCAGATGAAGCATTACCACTACCAAATATTGAACCATTGATAGTAAATACATCATATTGATTTGCATCTATGTTAACATTAATTTCCTTGGTAACACTTATAAAACTAAAGTCATATTCAGTAGAACCTGAAGCATTCGCTTCTCCTCCACCAAACACAGTTCCATTTATCAATATATCATTCTTAATAACGTTTTCATTTGTCTCGACATTATCTCCGATATTTACTTCAGTTCCACCATATACAACCGAAGTATTGGCTCCACCATATACATTACCATATATTGTTCCACCTGCTATATTAACAGTTGCTTTTGAATTATTTGTACTAGAAAGTCCAGTTGCTGCAGCATTACCTCCACCAAACACACTTCCTGTACTTGGAACTTGCCCGCTAAGAGTACCAACGATTGTATTTCCACTAACTGTTACAAAAGTATTTCCATATACTATAGCTGTACTTCCATTACCACCAGCATATATACTTCCAAGTACAGTAGCATTCTTTATATTAAAATTAGTATTACCAGTTACTATTCCTTCATTACCACCACCATATACATTGGTATTAATAGTACCACCATTTATATAAAGATTTGTATTTGTATCAATTCCAGCAGCATTACCACCACCATATACATTAGATAAATTACCCGAATTTATAGTTAAAGAAGTACTATTACAATTTGCTTGGTTACCTCCACCATATACATTACTAATATTACCATCTTTAATTAATACAGTAGTGTCGTTACTAATTGCTTTATTACCACCGCCATATAAATTTGTTATATTACCACTATTGATAGTTACAAAAGTATCTCCATTTGAAGCTTCATTACCACCACCATATACATTGGTGATAGTACCACTATCAACTGTAACATTTGTAGTAAGTGACTCACCACCAGCATTATTACCACCATAAACATCAGACACTTCTAGTGTATTTGTATTATTTGCAAATACATTTGTTGTAGTTACAGTTCCACTATTATTTGAACCACCAAATGCTTGATTAATATTTCCACCATTTAAATTTACATTAGATGTTGTTGTAGAAGTTTGATTTCCACCACCAAATACTTTATCAATATTTCCAGCATTTATATCAACAGTTGTAATGACAGTTGTACCACCTTCATTATTGCCACCATATACATTATCTATTGATCCAGTATTTATTGTAACAAATGATTCATTAACTGTACCACTTTGATTTGAACCACCATACACATTAGATATGGAAATTATATCAGAAGGATTTCTAACTGTAGTTTTTACATTTGTAGTATCAGCTCCTGCCTGATTTCCTCCACCGTATATAGAAGGTATTTTCTTTATTTCACCTTGATTTATAGTATTAATTACTTCAACATTTGTAGTAATTGTATGTACTTCATTACCACCGCCATATATTGCAGTTTTGACTTCTCCTCCTGTAACAAGTACATTAGTATCATCACAAGTTCCACCTATATTATTACCACCATATATATTTTCGGCTATTCCACTTTCCACATATACATTTGTAGTAAGAACATTTCCACTTTGATTTGAACCACCATATACATAATCTACTGCACTACCTCTTAAATATATTTTAGTTGTATCAATCGATGTATTATTACCGCCTCCAAATGCACTACCTACAGTACCACCATTTAGATAAACAACATCATCAGCTTCAGGCTTACCAGCTTGGTCAAATCCACCATATACATAAGAAACTATACCATTATTTATATTTACAGTTATATTACCTTTTATATAAGGAGTGTATGTAGCATTTCCTTTAGCGCCTCCAAATACTCCACCTAACATATTACCATTATTTACTGTTACTGTTGTAGAATTAGTATTTGAAGATTCAGTTGTACTTATCGCATTTACTGTCCCATAAGCACTACCACCATATACATTACCATTTATAACTGGTCCAGCACTAGCGTCACCTATATTGATTGAAACATTATCAGATACAAAAGTTCCAGGAGAATCGGCACTAGAATATCCACCTTCTCCACCACCATATATATCAGTATTTATCGTTCCTTTAAGTACACTAATATTTGTACTTCCATAAACAGTTCCTTTATTTCTAGAACCACCATAAATAGAACCATTTATTACTCCATCTTTCATAATAATATTTATAGTAGAATTAATAGAACTTGAACCAGAACCATTATTATTACCACCACCATAAATAGAACCATCTACAGTACCATTTAACATGTATATGTCTGTATTAGTTGTATTATCATTACTACTTACTCCAGTAGCACCATAATTACCACCACCATATACATTTCTTCTTACCAAAGCACTTTCATCAATTATAATTATTGAATTATCAACTGAACCAATAGAGTCAGACTGGGTATTACCATTACCAATTCCAAATATACTTCCTGATTCAACATTTGATTCAGATTCAATAGTATTATTATTTACTAAAGTTTCATCCCCAACTATACCATTACCACCAACATATATATAACTATTTCCTCTAATAGTTCCTTCACTACCACTACCTTTAATACCATTAGAACCACCAAAAATACTATAATTAACAAGGCCTCCAGTCATTTGAATAATTCTATTACCATATGTTTCTGTCCTACCTGCTCCACCATATATAAGGTCTATATTTCCACCCTTAATATACATGTATGTGTCATTATAATTGCTTCGTGAATTTGCAGTTAAAGGCCCTCCAATTAAATTATATATTGAACCACCTTCTACAGTTATTTTTCTTGGAGCATAGTGAGTTCCACCACCACGACCTCCTACATATATTCCAGTCGCATAATCATATTTATTTGAACCAAATGTACCACTCTTTACAGTTAAATCTAGTGCTACTGCAGTATCGCTTTCACTATAAACATTACTTGACCAAGATCCTGATGCACAGTGTCTTACATCTAGTAAACTATTGTTGTTATTAACTCTATCAATATCATTTCCATAAGTTCCATATGCATTTATATACATTGTTCCAGAACTTGCACCAGATGATAAACCAAACGAATTATAAAAACCTGATTCAACAATTAATGTATACCTAGTAACATTAGTTCTACTTCCAGTACCACTAGTACCACCACCAACAACTCCCGAAAAATTAGTTGTTGTATTACTATATGCGACTATACCTCTTCCTAATTTTAAATTATTCCAGTTACCATATATTGTACTACCTCCACCCTCACCAAACCAACTAGTTGATCCAGGTGTTATTTCACCACTTGTTCTTTGAGTAGAAGAATATATTCTTATATTTTCTATTCTTACATCTGATTGAAGAGTAACTGTACTTGTTCCTACTTGCCAATAAACACTATTTATATAACTTGTTCCATTATTAATACTTGTTAATGTAAATGGTTTAGTGATATTAGAAAATACCCCCTCAACTGTACTATCTAGAACTATAATATTTGTATCTCTCGTTACAAGATAATAATAATCATTATTCTCTAAAGCTACTTCTATGTTACCATTAGAATCAAATAAAGGTATTAATTCATAATAACTACAACCTCCAGAAGTAGTACAACTACCTGAAGTTATAAGTTTACCAGATTCATCATAAAATCCTATTAAAGAAGCTGTTCGTGGAACATTTACTAGCCTAAAATATCCAGAAATAGTATCTCCAACAGGTACATTTATTACAAACTCTGTTCCTATAGGAGTAGGAGTTGCTTCTTGAAATCCATTATTTCTAAGTCTATAATAAGTAGTGTTTTCATCATAATCATTTGTTGGAGATTTTATATAATATGTACATGTAGATTGCCAAAAAGATGGTCTACAATTACCAGTTAATGATTGATTATTAGCGTTTACAGCTCCACTTGGATATGGATTGCCTCTAGAAATTGTTTCACTAATATAATAATTTGATAAATCATATACATCAATTTTCGCATTAACTGGTACCATACCGTAATTTTTCAAAGAACTTACTGCACTAGACCAACTACCAGTAGAAGAATAAGTTACTATTTCCCCAATTGACCATACTGAATAAAAGTCAATAATTATATCTTCTGGTCTACCATCAACATATGTAACTGGTATTTTTACCTTTCTAGTGTATGTATCCATATCTATGCTAATTTCAGCATTTAATCTATCCGTTATAAATCCATTAAATACTCTATTAGTTGGTCTATCTGAAAATGGATTATCTATTAAATTAAACTCAATATAATCATCAGTTTTACTTGTTGTACCATTATCATTTACTGCATATACTTTATAATATATTAACTTAGTATATCTTTCATTTAATGAAACATATCCAGTTAGAGTATTTTCATAATTTCTTCCATAATATGTAGCCATTACATTTACTAAATTGTTTTCATTATAAACATTTTTATTATCTTTAGTAGGAAGTGTTCCATCATTATATGTATAATTTAATCCTTTGTAATAATACTCATCTCTTTCAAGATCATTTATGTAAACTGTATCTCCTTCTATTCCACTTGCATGAGTAGTAAAGGATGTAGGTAACATAAATAATGAACTTATATTTTCTTCAACACCTGTATTTTTTATTCTAAAACTATCTTCCTCATATACCCATTCGTAAGAAGAACTATTACTTATTAATTCTAATATAGATTTTACTGGATAATTATTATTAAACGTAAGCTTATCATTAAGAATATTATAATAATATATTGTATCATTCAAATAAGACTCATTATTAATAAGATTTATACCATCATCATTA
>CAZMXJ010000031.1:0-2591 GCA_964570235.1 uncultured Clostridium sp.
CTTTCCAGTTTCATTTAATGTTTTAACCTTTTTTAGTAATCTTTCGAATACATAAGGACCTTTTTTCAAACTTCTTGCCATTTATAACACCTCCTATTTATCATTACGACGTTTTACAATAAACTTAGTTGAAGTTTTTCTATTCTTACGAGTCTTAAGTCCAAGTGCAGGTTTACCCCAAGGAGTCATTGGCTGTTTTCTACCTACTGGAGCCCTACCTTCACCACCACCATGTGGGTGATCGTTAGGGTTCATAACAGAACCACGAACTGTTGGTCTAATTCCCATATGACGCTTACGTCCAGCTTTCCCTAATTTAACTAATTCTTTATCTAAATTACCTACTTCACCTACTGTAGCTTTACAAACACCTAATATTTTTCTTGTTTCACCACTTGTAAGTCTTATAAGTACATAACTACCTTCTCTACCAAGTATTTGTGCACTTGAACCTGCACTTCTTGCAAGTTGTCCACCCTTACCTGGTTTCATTTCTATATTGTGAATTACAGTACCTACTGGTATATTCATAAGTGGTAATGTGTTACCTACTTTGATATCTGCATTTTCACTACTTACTATTACATCTCCAACTTTTAAACCATTTGGAGCTATAATATATCTCTTTTCACCATCTTTATAACTAATTAAAGCAATATTTGCAGTTCTATTTGGATCGTATTCAATACTTGATACAGTTCCTGGAACATCAATTTTGTTTCGCTTAAAGTCAATAATTCTATATTTTCTCTTAACTCCACCGCCTTGATGTCTTACTGTTATCTTACCTTGATTATTACGTCCACTCTTTTTCTTGATTGTATCTAACAAGCTCTTTTCTGGAGTAGTTTTAGTAATTTCATCATTTACTAAAGTACTCATTTTTCTTCTTGAACTTGTAGTTGGTTTATAACTTCTTACTGGCATCTACATTTCCTCCTTTTAAAGGTCAATCTTATTACCATTAACTAGAGTAACGATTGCTTTCTTATATTTATTTGTCATACCAGCATAACGTCCAACTCTCTTTTTCTTAGGATGAACATTAACTGTATTAACTTTTTCAACCTTAACATTAAAGATTTTTTCAATTGCATCTTTAATTTGTGATTTATTTGCTTTAACATCTACTTTAAAAACATAAGTTCTTTCATCAGATGCAATATTTGCGCTTTTTTCAGTTATAATTGGTGCTTTAATAATATCTCTATAATTTGATAGCATTACCCAAGCACCTCCTCAATAGCTTTAACAGCTTCTTCAGTAACTACCATATTTTGATATTGAGTTACATCAAGAACATTAACTTCATTTGGAAGTATAACTTTAACACCTTGAATATTACGAGAAGCTAAAATAATTTCATCAGTTAATTCATTTGTAACAAATAATACTGATTTATCTAATTTAAGATTCTTCATAACACTTAGCATTTCTTTAGTCTTAGAACTTTCTAAATTTAAGTTATCTAATACCATCAATTCACTATCAATAACTTTATAAGATAATGCTGATTTTAAAGCTAATCTTCTTTCTTTCTTATTCATTTTCTTGTTGTAATTTCTTTCAGTTGTTGGTCCAAATACTATACCACCATGTCTCCATTGTGGACTTCTTGTTGAACCTTGACGAGCATTACCAGTGCCCTTTTGTCTCCATGGTTTTCTTCCACCACCAGAAACTTCTGCGCGTGTTTTTACACTGTGAGTACCTTGTCTTTGTGATGCTGTAGCAAGTACTATTGCATCATATACAACTGCATCATTTGGTTCGATACTCCATACGTTATCATTTAATTTTATATCCTTAACTTTTTCACCTTTAACATTTAAAACTGATATTTTAGGCATCTTTCTTCCTCCTTTCATCACAATCAATAATTTCTAATCATTTAATTACTCAGAAACTTCTTGTGATGTTTCAGTATTTTCTTTTGTAATCTCTTCCTTAGTTTCTTCAACATAAGATACTAATTCAGAAGCTTCATTTTTAACGCCTGGATGTTTAACTGAAGTTTTAATGATAACAAAAGAATTTTTAGGTCCTGGGATATTTCCTTTAACTAAGATAACATTTTCAACTGCATCAACAGCTACTATTTCAAGATTTTGAATTGTAACTGTTTCATGACCCATATGACCTGGTAATTTCTTACCTTTAAATACACGCATTGGTCTTAGTGTTCCCATAGAACCTACACCTCTATGATATTGAGATCCATGTCCCATTGGTCCACGCGTTTGATTATAACGTTTAATAACGCCTTGGAACCCTTTACCTTTACTAGTTCCTGTAACATCAACTACTTCACCAGCTTCAAAGATATCGCATTTGATTTCTTGCCCTAGTTCATAGTCTTTTACTTCTACACCTTTAATTTCCTTTAAGAAGCGCTTAGGTGCAGTATTTGCTTTTTTCGCATGACCCATTTCAGGTTTATTGCTATGTTTTTCTTTCTTAGTAGCAAATCCTAATTGAATAGCTTCATAACCATCTGTTTCTTTAGTCTTAATTTGCATTACAACATTTGGTTCTACTGAAACTACTGTAACCGGAATCAACTTACCATCATTAGCAAAAACTTGTGTCAT
>CAZMXJ010000031.1:2601-7925 GCA_964570235.1 uncultured Clostridium sp.
CTTTTTACCTAAGATTCCTTTCATATTTCCTCCTATTTGTTTTCAACTTTTATATCAACACCACTTGGTAAATCTACTCTTGTCAATACTTCAACAGTTTCCTTACTTGGGTTATTGATTACAATTAATCTCTTATGCGTACGCATTTCGAATTGTTCACGAGAATCTTTATATTTATGAACAGCTCTTAAAATTGTAAATTTCTCGATTTCTGTTGGTAGTGGAATTGGTCCACTTATTTCACCACCAGTTCTCTTAACTGCTTCTACAACTCTGCCTGCTGCTTGATCAAGGACTCTGTGATCGTATGCCTTCAATTTAATATGTAACTTTGACATCAATAAAATCCTCCCTTCGCTTATATCTATGTATAAACTTGCTCCGCACAAATAACCTGAACGCTGGTTTTAGTTATACAACTTAACCTAGTGTGTCAGCAACCTTGCACATCTAAGCCACAACATACATAGCAAGTATATCAAACTTTATGATAAAAATCAACACAAAATTACAAGAAATATAAGAAAGTTTTGAAACGCAACGTACCTCAGTTATATAAATCAATAAAATCTTATATTTTATACTTTAAACCTGTTTACTATATCCAATCAAAAAAATGTGTTACCCCTTATATATGTAAGAATCAACACATTTTAAATGTTTAAAGCAAATTATATCAAACCATTTTTAAAATCATTTTTACTAATTTTTTTATATCTCATTTTCCATTTATAATTAACACGATATGGTACAAATAATTCTATATACTTATCGGTAATTACAAATGATGTCTTATATATATTATATGAATATGGATTCATTTCATTTAAAGCAGTATCTATTTCCGTTGGTTCTATAAAGTGAGTACCATCATCAGATTCAGTATAATACAATTTATATTTTATCATAAATATACACACATATTTATTATCAACATATTGTATTTCCTTGTGCCATACCTTCTTATCAAAATTATCTATTTTAATATCGACTGCCTCAGTAAAACTTATTAAATCTGTTGACTCTCTATACCTTATTTTCCCATTATAATTGACATACCAAATTTTATATATATTATCCTCTTTTACAACAGATACACTCATATATTGTTCACCAAAACTATTATTTAATACAATTTTAGGTTTTGACCATTTATATCCATCTAAAGAATTCATATAATACATATAATTATATCCATTTCTTTTATATACACCATTTTCATACGACTTAGTCTTTCTAAAAAACAATTCAAAAGATTCACCATTATATAAGATAAAAGGATCTGAATAATAGCTGTCATCTCTTTTCACATTTGGGTACCCTGAAACAGGATTTTTAATACCTGCTGGTTCAATCCATTCAATAGCATCATTTGACACAACTATGGAAGGATTTTCATAATAAGCATCATTATATGGATATGGGGTATTTACCATCCAATACTTATAACCATTATATCCACTTTCAAAATATAATACCTTTGGATGTGTAACTTCACCTGAACCTTCATATGTCGGAATACGTATCCATTTATCAACTGATTCTTTTGGAACAACATTTACTTTTCTAGTTAATATTTTTTCTTTTTTATTATAGTCTGCAATATATTTTATTTCATATTCACCAGATATCATAGTATTTACATTACTAGATATAGTAACATAACTAGATAAATCTATTCCTCTCATAGAAATAATTTCATATCCTGGTTCCTTATATTCTTCCCCTTCTAACAAAGTTATTGTTTCATCACCATTTATTATAAAACTATAATCATCATAAATATTGTTCACTTTTGTAACATTTGATAATGCAATCCCACTTGTGACTAATAAAATGCATAATACAACTAGTTTAATACTTATTACGATATTTTTTTTTATTTTATTCACTACATACATCTCCCTTAAAATTAGGAATCTTAACTATTCATTACTGTCTCATTCGTTTTTAAATATTCTTGACTCTTTCATTCATATAATGCATCATGCTCGTCCATGAGTTACAACTAGTATAACATGAATTTTATTACTGTAGTGACTATTGCAACACAAATTGACACATTTCAACACAATTATTAATAAAAAAGCATACACTCTTTGTGTACACTTTTATCTTACAACTTCACAACTTATATTATTTCATATCATTAATTATAGATAGTATTACCGGATTCTTCCAATTTCCAACTAAAGCTGTCATTGTTTTTTCAAGTTCCTCTATTTTTTCTTTCTTTTCATCTAAAACACTATTATATAGCCTAGACAATCTTTCTTTGATTTGTTCAGCATGAATGACACTCTTCTCTAATTCTACTTTATTTAACTTAATAGATAATCTTAATGTTGAAATTTCCCTTTCACTCGGCCATACTCCATAGTTAACAAATTCATCTAATGCATACTTTGCACCAAGTGAGTATTCAAATTTGCCATTTGACCTACTCGAGATTGGCCCAAGAATAGAACTATTATAGTAAGTGTTTTTATACCACTCTCTAATGTATTCATCTATTAAACTTTTAGTTTTATCTATTTCAATAGATAGCATAGCAATTTTTTCATTTACTTCAGACGTTTTAAATATCTTTTTACTTAATCTATTCCATTCTTCATTTTGCAGTCTTGCAAGTTCACATGTCCTTGTAGGTATTACTCTTTCAAAAACTGAAATAGATTCCTCATTATATGGATATACATCAGATCCCTTAATATATTTATAATCAAGAGATGTTATCTCATTATATGCCTTTCTCGTTTTAGAACTAAAATCTCTTTTTATACCACTCTCTAAATCAGAAACTATACCTAAACACCCAGCAATTGTCGATTGTAAATTAGTCAATGCTTCTTCACTAAATATTTCATCTATGCTCAATTCTAATTTTACGTTTCTGGCAATCAAATCGTTATATATAATTATTTGTTCACTACGCATTGCTCTTACTTCTCTTTCTAATGCTCTATGTTCTTGAACCATTTTTATAAATTTAGATAACGTATCCTGATCTTTAGAGATTTTTTCTAATACCTCAGTTTCCTCTTTGCCATCAAATGATTTTTCATCAAGCATATCAAGACCAAGCTTAGTAATAAGATATCTTTTCAATTGATCTACTGACATTTCTTTTAACTTGCTTTCTTCTTCAATCAATAACTCTACCTTTTCTTTAGAAGAAACTTTTTCAGCATCTGTTTTTGCCACTTCAATATTAAGCATTAGTCTATTTATCTCGTTAGTATTTTCTAAACTTTTATCATTTCTATATTCTTCTACTTCAGAATTTGGCATAGATAAAATCCTATCTTTTGCAGGTTTTGCTAGAATAGCATACAACCTTTTCATTTTAGAAGTAGAAAGTTTTGCCATACAACTATTGTATTTGTACTCAACATTTCCATCTATTACCTCTTTTGTTGAAGATGAACATAACTTTTCAGCAAATTTCCTACTTTGAGATTCTACGTTCTCATATTCGCAAATTGAAGACTCAATTAAATCTGCAAACCCCTTCTTACTCATAGTCATACCTATTCTACCTCCTCGTGCAATTTAGACATTAAATCTTCTATTTCAGACATAGATAATTCTGAAAAAATTTTTTCTAAATCCTCTTTAGGTATTGAAACTAATTTATCAATATTTTCGGTTCTTACTTTTTCCATTACATACCTCCTACTATAATTGCATTATACAATAAAAAGTAGTTAATTTCAATATCAACCATTTTTTATTTATTATGATAAATTTATTTTAATTCCTTAGTTTTTCCTTTACTTCTATCATTAAGATATTTTTCTAAATTTTCTTCATCAAAATGTTGTTGCCATTCATTAAACCAAGTTTCAAATGATTTGCCGTTTAATCTTCTGCTAATCTCTTCATATACCACGCTTGATGAATAAGATATTATAAATGGATCAAGTTTCTCACCTTCCCACTTATTATTTAGTAATTTATAAAAATATGACACTAGTGTTGTTTCCATTATAAATAAATCTTCTTCACTTAATGTAACTACTTTTTCATTAAAATCTTCCAGCCAATCGCTATCAAATAGCCTTTGATCAAAACTATTTAATCCAAAATTGTATGGAATAATTTCAGAATTACCTTCCATATTTTCCAAAAAATTCATGGATTCACTATCAATAATAAGATCTCCAGAATCTACATCCATAGTTACCTGTAGTACTTTATGAACATAACCATCTTTAATATTCTTCCTAAGTGAAAGTGAAAATACATTATATCCTTCAAACTCAGTAAATGTTGTCATTTCTCTTATATAATTAACTAGTTCTAAGGTATCAGTATTTATATTCATTCCATATATAGATTCAGTTGTCTCTAACATCATTAATCTATATTCGATATTTATATGAAGTATATAATTTCTATTCTTATACGTAAATCTCAAATCATAAGAATTATCGTCTATTTTCTCGCTACTTACATTAATTGCATTCATTATTCTTAAAGAATCTTTTACTACTTTAACATCTTTCATTTATCAAACTTTCCCCTGTCATTTCATTTGGTATTTTAAGACCGCCTAGTTCTAAAAGCGTTGGTGCTATGTCAGAAAGACGGCCTTCTTTTAAAGTTAAGCCTTTTTTGCATACAATAAATGGTACTTTATTTGTAGTATGCGTTGTAATTGTATTACCATCATCATCTATCATAAATTCTGAATTGCCATGATCCGCAGTTACAACTAAAGTAATGTCCAATTCATTACATTTTTCATATATTCTTTTTAAATTAACATCTACTGCCTCAACTGCTTTAACTGTTGCTTCCATATTCCCTGTATGTCCAACCATATCACAATTTGCAAAATTAAGTATTATGTAATCATAATTGTACATAACTTCAAGCAATTTATCAGTAACCTCATATGCACTCATTTCTGGTTTTAAGTCATATGTAGCAACTTTGGGACTATTAATAAGAATTTTATCACATCTATCTAAATTTAGCTCCTTACCACCATCAAAGAAATATGTAACATGCGCATATTTTTCAGTTTCTGCTATCCTTAATTGACTGATACCATTATCAGATAAATAAGTGCCCAATGTATTTTTTAAATCATCCAACTTAAATGCATATGGAATATTTAGTTCATCTGACACTGGCATCATTGTTACAATATTTATTGTATCTTTAACTAAATAGCTTAATATTTGTCTTGCCCTATCAGGTCTATAATTAAACCATATTATAGCATCATCTTTATCTATTAAACCACTCTTATTAATTACTGATGGTTCTATAAATTCATCATAAATTTTATTAGAGTAATTATATTCAAATACCTG
>CAZMXJ010000032.1:0-7900 GCA_964570235.1 uncultured Clostridium sp.
AAATTAAATGAAGAATATAATGGTATTAGCAAGATATATTTTGACAATTCAAATAATGATTTTATAAATATTGATTTTGGAGGAAAAGAAAATACTATGAAAGAAGTATTAAATAGTATAGAAGTTTTTTCAAAAATATTTGTAGAGGTGATATGATGATTCCTGAAAAAATTGTTAAGACAAGTTTAATTTTTCTTTTTATTGTTTTTATTGTTATTTATATTTCTTATAGTAATGGTTACTATGAATATGAACTTCATAAAAGGGTTGAACTTACTAATGAACAGATTGAACAATTTGAAAGTGATATAAAGAATAATGAAAATATTGATATAAATGATTATACAGGAAATGTAGTAGAAGATTACTCAAATACTTTTTCAAAAATTAGTTCATCTTTTTCCAATTTTACAAGTAAGTACATAAAAGAGGGAATAGAAGGAGTTTTTAAAATAATAAGTAATTTAATAGCTTAAATAATTGCAAAGATAATAAAATATATATTTTCTTTAGTGGTTATTTAACTCTGGCTAAGTAATTAAAAATGAATAATTTATGTTATTCGTTTTTTTGTAATTTGCTTTAATTATATTTATGTAATTATAGAAAATATTTTTATTTTTTGCTATAATTTTAATCATGTGGGTTTTGTAATTTATATAAATATTTTAGTTGGAAAAGAGGTGAAAATTGGGTTTATAACTCGAATAAATGGAAGAAATGAATGTTCACGAGATGATATATAAAAATAAATTGTTTGTTATTAAAGTTATTGATAAAATTAAAGTTGGTAGTTCTATGCTTACTGTTTTAAGTGTTACTATGTCTAATAGTAATAGTGAATGTTCTACTTTTCTTGGTAATTTTTATACTGATTTTCCTCAAATAGTAAGTGAAAGTTATATGAATAAATTTGTTAAAAAATTAGTTGATAATATTGATACGATTATATTCGATAATAATAGATATATTGGTGAAGATTCTGAGCTAATTTTCGAATGCTTGAAGTTAAATCCAATTAATTTGCCACTGAGTGAAATATATTCAGAATTTTTAGAAAAGCCTACTGATTCTAAAGAGTATATAAAATATTCTCAATTTTTAGAACTATATTTTAGTGGACATATGATCGATGACTCTATAAGAAGGTTATATTTAAAAAAGCATTGTAAATCAATTTTAGATTTTGATAATGTTGATAATGAAATAAAATCTGAGTTTAGTGGTAGTATGAGAAATTTATGTGATGAATATGAATATAAACAAGATTTAAAACATTTAAAAGTATTAGAAATAAATGTAAAAAATAAAAAAGAAGAGATAGATTTACTTAAGAATATGATTGATGAATTATATGATTTATTACATATATTAAGTGAAAATGATAGAATAAATATGTTGATAAATGAATTTGTATTGAAAGCAAAAAGTATGGCATTGTTTAATAAAGAACGTAAAGATATTAATAAATCTTTAAAAAGATTAAGAAAAGAAGTTGTGCTAGTTGATATTGAGAAAGAAACATTGAAATTAAAAGAAAAGTTTAATATCTATGCTTCCTTATATGGTGATACAAGTGGTTTGCTTGTTCTTTTTGATGATTTAGAGTTAGTAGATATTTTAAAGATTTTGAATGAAATATGTTATAATAGGGAAACAGCTTATAATGTTTTAGTTGAAAAATATAATGTTTTGAATGATAAAATTTTAAATGATAATCATGAAACATTAGATATTAGTGATTTATATGATAGATTAGAGATTGAGTAGTGATGATTATGGATGTACAAAAAAGTATAATAAAAAAATTTAGAAGAAAAATTTGGAGTAAGTTTGTTAAAGTAATAAAAGAGTATAATTTAATTAGTGAGGGTGATAAAATAGCAGTTTGTATCAGTGGAGGAAAGGATTCATTTTTACTTGCAAAATGTTTGGAGGAGTTAAAAAGGCATGGACAATTTAAATTTGATTTAGAATATATATGCATGAATCCTGGATATAAAGAAGAAAATATGGAAAAAATATTATATAATGCTAGATTAATGGGAATTGATTTAAAGGTATTTGATAGTAATATTTTTTCAGTAGTTGAAAAGAATGCATTAGATTCTCCGTGTTATTTATGTGCTCGCATGAGAAGAGGATTTCTATATAGTAAGGCGCAGGAACTTGGATGTAATAAGATAGCTTTGGGGCATCATTTTAATGATGTTATTGAAACTGCTTTATTAAATATAATATATGCTGGTAGATTTGGAGGAATGCCTCCTAAACTTAGAAGTGATAATTTCGAGGGAATGGAACTTATTAGACCTCTTTATATGGTAAAAGAAGATGATATTATTAGTTGGGCAAATTTTAATAATTTGGAATTTATTGATTGTGCTTGTGCAATTACTAAGAAAAAGAATGATTCAAAGAGAAAGTATATTAAAGATTTAATAAAAAATTTGATAAAAGATAATGAAAATGCAGATATAAATATTTTTAGAAGCCTAGAAAACATAAATTTAAATACTGTAAATGGATATGAAAAAGATAATGTAAAACTTGGATTTAATGACTTGTATAAATAGTAATATCTTGTTATAATTAAATCATCCTATATGTGTGTTATCATAAATCCGAACTAAGCGAATTATAGGGAGTCTAAAGTATAATTGGTGTGAATCTTACCATTAAGTGATTAAGAATCCTAAAAATTATATGGAGATGCCCACCTTGATGAAGAATCGGGGTTTATCGCTATAACACATTTATAGGTTTTTTTATCTTATAGTAAAGTTTAATCTAAACATCTGGAATAAATCCCAATAAAAAAGGGGAAAATATTTACAAACGTATGTTCTTATTATATAATTATAGTGTTAGAGGTGATTGTATGTGGCTTGATAGACTCAAAAAAATAATTGATGAAGGTACATTGTGTAAAATTCGTAATAAAACTGTTCTTATAATTGGACTTGGTGGTGTTGGAGGACATGCTTTAGAGAGTATTGCAAGAATGGGTGTTAACAATATTATATTGGTAGATAATGATATAGTAGATGTAACTAATCTAAATAGACAGTTATTGAGTTTGAATTCTAATATTGGAAGAAAAAAAGTTGATGTTGCTAAGGAAAGAGTATTAGATATAAATAAAGAATGTAATGTAATAACATTAAGTAAATTTATAGATAGTTCTAATTATTTAGAGTTATTTTCTTACAATGTAGATTATATTATAGATGCATGTGATACAGTCAGTACTAAAATACTGTTAATTAGAGAATGTTTAGATAGAAATATAAAGATAATAAGTTGTATGGGTACAGGTAATAAATTTCATCCAGAAATGCTTGAAATATCAGAATTAAAAGGTACTTCATATGATCCTCTTGCAAGAGTTATAAGAAACAAGTTTAAGAATGAAAAGAGAAAAATAATGGTTGTATATTCTAAAGAAAAGGGTGTAAAGATATCTGATAGAATTCCTGGTTCTAGTTCTTTAGTTCCAAGTGTTGCTGGTGTGATGTGTGCTAGTTTTGTAATAAATGATATTATGGAGGGAAAATAATGGCTAAATTAGAGTTTACATATGGTTCAATGGGAAGTAGTAAGACAGCTCTTGCTCTTATGAAAAGATTTGATTTAATAGAAAGTGGTTTTAATGTATTATTGTTAAAACCTAGTACAGATAATAGAGATGGAGTTACTACAATTAGTTCTAGGATAGGTATTAGTGCAGAAGCTAAGACATACGATTATAAAGAAAGTATTATTGCTAAATTTTTAGATGATATATTAGAATGTGATTGTATTATTGTTGATGAAATACAGTTTAGTAGTGAAAATCAAATTCTTGAACTTAAACAGATTTCAGAAGAGTTTGATAAACCTGTATATACTTATGGTCTTAGAACAGATTTTAGACTTAATTTTTTTGAGGGGTCAGAAGCTTTATTTAAATACGCAGATGTTATAAATGGTGTTTTTAAAACATGCGCGTGTGGA
This sequence comes from uncultured Clostridium sp., assembly GCA_964570235.1. Taxonomy (GTDB): domain Bacteria; phylum Bacillota_I; class Bacilli_A; order RF39; family UBA660; genus CAG-1193. Next base: position 3,997 of record CAZMXJ010000032.1, read on the forward strand.
AATGAGGCAATAGTAAATGCTCGATATGACGATAGTGGTATTATTTATGAAGGGAATCAAATAGTATTAGGAAGTAATGATAAGTATAAGGCACTATGTTATACTTGTTATAAGAAGGGGAGACTAAATGGAAAAAGCAGAAATTGAGTTAGAAAAAGGTTTGAATGAAGATGTAGTAAAAAAAATATCAGAATTAAAGCATGAACCTGAATGGATGAAGAAGTTTAGATTAAAATCATATGACGCTTTTTCTAAATTTTCTATGCCCTCTTTCGGGCCTAATTTGGATATTGATTTTAATAATATTCATTATTATAAAAGAATTAGTGATAAGTCATTTAATAATTGGGAGAGCGTTAGGTGTGATGTAAAAAATACATTTGATGACATTGGATTAATAGATGCTGAAAAAAAGTATTTAGGTGGTGTTGGTGCTCAATATGATAGTGAGAGTGTATATCATAATATGCTTGATGATATTAAAGAAAAAGGTATTATTTTTACTGATACAGATACTGCCTTAAAAGAATATCCCGAAATATTTAAAAAATATTTTAATACATTAGTTAAGTATAATGAGAATAAATTTACTGCTTTAAATGGTGCAGTTTGGAGTGGAGGAAGTTTTATTTATATACCTCCTAATACTAAATTAGATAGGCCTCTTCAAAGTTACTTTAGAATAAATACTAAAGATATGGGTCAATTTGAAAGAACTCTAATTATAGTTGATGATAATTCTGAACTTCATTATATAGAAGGGTGTACTGCTCCTACGTATACCACTGATAGTTTACATGCTGCTGTTGTTGAAATATTTGTAGGGAAGAATGCTAAATGTAGATATACAACTATTCAAAATTGGGCATCTAACATATATAATATAGTAACTAAAAGAGCAATTGTTTCTGATAATGGACTTATGGAATGGATTGATGGAAATATTGGATCTAAAATTAATATGAAATATCCTGCATGTATTCTAGATGGTGAAGGTGCAAGAGGGACATGTATAAGTATTGCAATGGCTGATGATGAGCAAATTCAAGACACAGGTGCTAGAATGATTCATAATGCTCCTAATACAAAAAGTAATATAATTGCAAAGAGTATTGCGAGAAACAGGGGAAATGCTACATATAGAGGTACTGTTAGGATTAAAGAAAATGCTAGTAATTCCGTTGCAAATATAAAGTGTGATACTATTCTTTTAGATGAAACTGCTAAAAGTGATACTATTCCTAAGAATATATGCTTAAATGATTCTTCAACTTTGGAGCATGAAGCTACTGTTTCAAAAGTTAGTGATGAGAAGTTATTTTATATGAAAACTAAAGGAATAGATGAAGATAAGGCACGAGAAATGATAATTATGGGATTTATTGATGAATTTAGAGATGAACTTCCTATGGAATATGCAGTAGAATTAAATAAGTTGTTGAAAAATAAATTTTGATCGTTATTTGTTGTAATGATATTGATTTAGGTGATGATGTAATAAAAGAAGAAGACTTAGAAAAAATACCGTATTATCTCCTTTTAATAAAGCAAGGTTGTTATTATTGAAAAGTCGTGGAGCATCACAAGAACAAATTGATATGGCAGAATATGAAGCTAGATTTTCTACATATCAAAAGGGTTGGGATAAAACATGGCAAAATTTAAATTGGGGAGAAAAGGAAGATGAAAGTTTAAAAGCATTTGCAGATTCTGCATTAGAGCAAGCTGTTAATGAAGAAAGAGGAAAAACAAAATAATTTTGTTATTTATCTAAATTTTGATTTTTGAATATATTTTTATGAAAATATTAAAAATAATGTGGTTATAGTATTGAAAATGAGTTTAGTTATATTACTAAATTCTTTTTTTTGCAATTTGATTTAATATTTATACTGAGTATTATTAACTGTGAAAGGAGAAATTTATGTTAAATCAAATAGTTATTGTTGGAAGACTCGTAAGAGATCCAGAATTAAGACAAACAGAAGGGGGAAAGAAAGTAACGAATATTACACTTGCTGTACCTAGGAGTTATAAAAATTCAAATGGTGAATATGAAACAGACTTTAGTGTGACACGTTATTAAGTGAAAAGCTTAATTACTATTTATAGTAAAACTAATATTTTGAAGTTAGAATGATAGGGTAACGCCTTGAAATGACTCATTAATACTCCGATTAGCATTTATTATGTAATAAATAGATGTTAAAAGCTCGGTGAAGTCGGTTGAAGATTACCGTAAAAGAATTTTCTTACGAAAGCTATCTAGAGGTAGGTGGTGTAATTGATAGATCGGATGTCTTTAAAATATCTATGGTGAGAATGCATTTTGCTGACGAACTTTCGAATGTACAAGTTGTTAATATATAGAAATGTATATATTGTATGTGTGGATTAGTAAAAATTGAGGTTATGAATTTCCATATAGTGTTATAGGCATTATCAAGCATACAAACTTAAAGAAAGCACCTAAGGGTATATGTATAGATAGAAATATTGGAACGTGGAAAACTCAAGATATGGAGATGATTACACATCTATGAAGTATTAATAATGAATAAATAAATTATTTTAACTTGAGTGAGAGTAGTGGCATAGTACCGATGAAGTTATGATAATAAGTAATTGAGGGATGGCCACAAGTCAATTATGTTTATATAATTGATGGAACGCCGTATGAGGTGAAAGTCTCATGTACGGTGTGAAGTGGGGGAAAAATTAAAGATAATATCAAAGATTTACCTATCACTATTAGACTGTGTATTATGGACTGGCATTGCAGAAAATACTACTGAATATTGTAAGAGAGGTGATATACTTGGAGTTAAAGGTAGGGTTCAAACAAGAACTTTTGAATTAGAAGATAAAAAAAGATATATAACTGAGGTAGTTGCAGAAAAAGTTTCTTTTCTATCTCCAGCACATAATAAAGCGGATTAATTCGCTTTATTATTTTGTTTAAGACCTAATTTGACATATTATTATTAAAAACTTAGTATGTTTATAAGCATATGTGTTATATAAAATATAGTTAAATGTTACTTTTTAGTTAATTCGGCAAATTCATTAATTCTAATTAGATATAATTTAGCTAAGGTGAATGTTATGTTTTTAGGTAATCGACTTAAGGAATTGAGAATAAAAAATAATATGACACAAGCTGAATTAGGTAAGTTAATTAATGTAACAAAGGTAAGTATCTGTTGTTATGAAAAAAATATAAGATTACCTAGTTTAGAAACATTAGAAGATTTGTCAAATGTTTTTGGTGTGAAATGTGATTATTTTCTTGGTAAAGATGTAATGTCAATTATGGAGGATACACCTGATTATGCATTTTATATTTCAAAAGAAGAAATGGAATTTTTAAAACAATTAAGACTTAATAAAGATTTATATTATAGAGTTAGTAGAGAACCAAAAAGAATGGTTGATTTGATACTTAAGAAATTGAAATAATGCTAGATGTATTATTTTTTTATTATTTTCTATTAATTTTGTGGCTAAAATTAAATAATTAAAAGTTTAAATATTTCTTTTTTGTGTTATAATATTTCTGTATAGATTAATTAAAGGGGTAGTGATTATGTATATTGTTGATTTGATTGATAAAAAGAGAAATAATTTGAAATTATCTAAGCAAGAAATAAAGTATATAGTTGATTCTTATGTTAGTGGTGACATTAAAGATTATCAAATGTCTTCTTTGCTTATGGCTATTTGTATAAATGGCTTAGATAGTGAAGAAACTTATTATTTAACTGAATGTATGCTTAAGAGTGGTAAGATTATTGATTTAAGTAGTGTTCCTGGAATTAAGGTTGATAAGCATTCTACTGGAGGAGTTGGTGATAAAACTACTTTAATAGTTGGACCTATAGTGGCTTCTCTTGGTATACCTGTT
>CAZMXJ010000033.1:0-7881 GCA_964570235.1 uncultured Clostridium sp.
AACCTGTAAAACTTCCTCTAATTATAACAAACTCTATTCCTTCTTTTTTAGCAGTTTCTAAGTTTATACCATTTTGATATGTACTTATATCTATTCCAAATTTCATAAAACCTCCATTCAATATAGTATATTAAGTTTTAATAAGTTGAATAATAATGAAAGACTATGATTAAATGAGTATTGGATGAAACCCTGGCTATTTTTAGTGAAGTAGCATGTAAACATTTAGTCGCAATAGGGTATTTATTAAATATAAGTATCACTTGGTAAATGGTAATAATAAAAAGAGACTAATATTATATAGTCTCTTAGTATACTTTTTCTTTTATTTCTTGTAATGCATTTTTGGCTTCCTCTATATCATTAAAATATATCTTACCATCTTTAAGAGTTTCGTATGTTTCGTTTCCTTTTCCTAGGATCAGTACCATATCTCCTTTTTCTGCAATTTCTATTGCTCTTTGTATTGCTTCTTTTCTATCAATTACTATTTCAAATTTATCTTGTTTATCCATCACTTCTCTTGTTAAATCATCTATTATATCTTTTGGATCTTCACTTCTAGGGTCTTCATAAGTAAATATTACATATGAGGCATTATCTACTAATATTTTTCCCATTACGGGTCTTTTTTCTTTATCTCTTTCTCCAGCGGAGCCTGCGACTACGATAGTTCTATTTGATTTTAAAGTTTTAGTAAGTTCAAATAGATTCAAGTATCCATTTGGTGTATGAGCATAATCTACTATTACTTTAAAATTTTGACCTAAGTTAATATCAGTCATTCTACCGTCAACATAAAGATTTGATAAATCAAATTTATTTATATCATATCCTTCTAAAATAAGCACACTTAATGCAGCAGTTAAATTATATACATTAAACATACCTAAAAGAGGAGAAGTTATGTTATATGTTTCATTATTATACATTAAATCAAACTTTGTAAATTTTGGATTAATTACAACATTTGTAAATCTAAAGTCAGCTTTTTCACCTTTTCCATAATATAAAACTTTCCCATTACATAATTCTTTAATTTCTTTTGAGTATGGATCATCTATATTTAATATAGAAGTTCCAGATTTTTTAGTTTGCTTAAATAATATACTTTTTGCAAGCATGTAGTTATGCATATTTTTATGAAAGTTTAAATGTTCATGAGTAAGATTTGTAAATATTGAATAATCAAATTCTATACCTTCACATCTTCCTTGAGCAAGTCCTTCACTTCCTGCTTCCATACATACACATTTACAACCTTCATTATAAAAATTATTTAAGTACCTATTTAAGTGTTCTGTAGTTGGAGTAGTATTATTAGAGTTATCTTCATAAGTAGGGCATTTTACTCCATTTGTACCTATATATCCACACTTTGTTATTTGATTTAATAATTGGTATATTATTGTTGAAGTACTTGTTTTACCATCCGTTCCAGTTACTCCAATCATTTTCATTTTTGTACTTGGATAATCATAAAATTTTGTTACAATGCTCGATAGTTTCTTATTCGTATCTTCTACAATAATTTGAGGTAAATCTGAATCAACTTTATGATTAACTACTAATGCTTTTGCGCCTTTTCTTTTTGCTTCATCTACAAAATCGTGTCTATCTACATTAAACCCCTTGATGCATACAAATAAATCCCCATCATTTATTTCTTTGGTATTGGTTTTAATGTCTTTTATTTCTACATCAAATTCTGTGTCAAATATTTCATTAAGTTTTCTCATTGCTATCACCTTTTTAATTATATCATTTATGTTTAAAAAAATCATTAATAACAATTCTATTTCCCAAAAACGAAAAAAATTGAATTTTGGGAAATAGAAAAAATATAAATTTAGTGATTGAAAATGTATGATAAATGTTTTATAATATTTTCATATTTTGCAATGAAGAGAAGTAGTAATAAATGATTTATTTATAGAGAGTTAGTGAATGGTGGAAACTAATAGTAATAATTTATGAATTAGGCTTGGAGTGAAATCGGTTATTCCGTTATAATAGAAAAGCGCATAAAATCTATGAACTAAGGTGGTACCGTTCTTATGAACCCTTAGATTATAGATTTTTTTATTTTAAGGAGGATATATGTATAATTTTAAAGAGATTGAAAAAAAATGGCAAAATTATTGGGATGAACATGATAGTTTTAAAGCAGTTGATGATTTTTCGAAGAAGAAGTTTTATGGTCTTGTAGAGTTTCCTTATCCATCTGGTGCAGGTATGCATGTTGGTCATATTAAGGCTTATAGTGGTCTTGAAGTTATTTGTAGAAAAAAAAGAATGGAAGGATATAATGTTCTTTATCCTATCGGTTTTGACGCGTTTGGGCTTCCAACAGAAAACTATGCGATAAAGACTAATACTCACCCTAGAATTGTTACTGATAATAATATAAGAAAGTTTACTGAGCAACTAAAGAAAGTTGGATTTTCATTTGATTTTAGTAGAGTAGTTGATACAACTGATGAAAAATATTATAAGTGGACACAATGGTTATTTATAAAGATGTTTGAGAGTGGTCTTGTATTTAGAGATAATGCTTACGTAAATTATTGCCCTAGTTGTAAGGTAGTTCTTTCTAATGAAGATAGTCAAGGTGGTAAATGTGATATTTGTCATAGTGATATAATTCAAAAAGAAAAGAAAGTTTGGTATTTAAGAATTACTGAATATGCGGATAAGTTACTTGAAGGTTTAAAAGAAGTTGATTATTTGCCAAATATAAAATTACAACAAGAAAATTGGATAGGTAAAAGTACAGGAGCATTTGTAAATTTTAAATTGAAAGGTATTGATGAAATACTTAGAATATATACAACTAGACCGGATACTTTATATGGCGTAACATTTATGGTTATTGCACCAGAACATCCACTTATTGATAAATATGCTGGTTTAATATCTAATATGGATAAAATAAATGCTTATAGGGAATTTGCTCAAAAGAAAACCGAATTTGAAAGAACACAATTAGTTAAGGATAAGACAGGAGAAAAGTTAGAGGGAATTACTGCGATTAATCCAGTAAATAATAAAGAAATACCTATATATGTATCTGATTATGTAATGATGAGTTATGGAACAGGTGCGATTATGGCTGTACCAGCACATGATGAAAGAGATTACGATTTTGCTAAAAAGTTTGGAATAGATATTATACCTGTTATTGAAGGTGGGAATGTTGATGAAGTTCCTTATACTGGTGATGGTATGATGATTAATTCACCATTATTAGAGGGTATTTCAAATAAAAAAGACGCGATAGAAAAGATGATATGTTATTTAGAAGAAAAAGGCATAGGTGAAAAAGGTGTTCAATATAAAATGAAAGATTGGGCATTTAACAGGCAAAGATATTGGGGAGAACCAATACCTATAGTTCATTGCGAACACTGTGGAGATGTTTGTATTCCTTATGAAGAATTGCCTTTAAGACTTCCTGAAGTTTCAAATTTTGAACCTGGTACTGATGGAGAAAGCCCACTTGCTAAGATAAGCGAATTTGTAAACTGCAAATGTCCAAAGTGTGGGAAAGAAGCTAAAAGAGAAACAGATACTATGCCTCAATGGGCAGGTTCTTCTTGGTATTTCTTAAGATATGTTGATCCACATAATGATAATGAACTTGCAAATTATGACAAACTAAAATACTGGATGCCTGTTGACTGGTATAATGGTGGTATGGAGCATGTAACTAGACACTTAATTTATTCTAGATTCTGGCATAAGTTTTTATATGATATTGGTATAGTACCAACAAGTGAACCATATAAAAAGAGAACTGCACAAGGGTTAATATTAGGACCAGATGGAGAAAAAATGAGTAAATCTAGAGGGAATGTAATAGACCCACTAGATGTAATTGATGAGTATGGTGCAGATGTACTTAGAACATATATATTGTTTATGGGTGACTATTCTATTGAATGCCCTTGGAATGAAGACGCTATAAAGGGAGTATCTAGATTCTTAGATAGAGTATATTCTTTAAATAAAAAGGTTATTGCTGGTAATAATTATTCTTATAATTTGGAAGTATTAATTCATAAATGTATCAAAAAAGTAAGTAATGATATTGAAAGCATGAAATTTAATACTGCAATCGCAGAACTTATGAAATTAGTAAATGCTTATTATGATAGAGAAAATATTACTCAAAAAGACTATGAAACACTTATAAAATTACTTTATCCTTTCGCACCACATTTAACTGAAGAATTAAATAGTTTATATAGTTCTCAATCACTAGTATATTCTAATTGGCCAACATATGAAGAAGAAAAGACAGTCGATAATAATTTTGAAATGATTGTGCAAGTAAATGGTAAATTAAGAGATAAAATTATAGTTAATTCAAATATTTCTAAAGAAGAAATGGAAAATATTGCTATAGAAAGCGGTAATGTTAAAAAGTTTACTGAAGGAAAAGAAATTGTAAAAGTAATAGTGGTACCAAAAAAACTAGTGAATATTGTAATAAAATAGGAATTTTTCCTATTTTTTTGTTGACATAAAACTATTGATAACTATAATAAGGGTACAAAAATTTTTAGGAGGGTTTATGAAGAAATTTTTATTAAGTTTATTTATATTATTTTCTTTTATATCTGTTAGTGCGGCATCAGGTACAAATGTAAGTAATATAAAGATTGAGAATATTGATGTAGAGGTTAAAGAAAATATTAGTTACAATGATGAATTATCTATTTCCTATTCTATTAATCCAAGAGACGCTAGAAACTTAAAACTAGTATGGGATGTTACAGGTATTAAGAAAGGAATAACAGTAGAATTTATAAGTGAAAAGAATACTAGTGCTTATGAAGGCAACATAGTTATAAAAGTTAACAATACTTTAGATGAAGCAGTTACATTAACATTAAAAGCAAGGCAAAATGGTAAAGTTCTAAGTAGCACAAAATTAGTTGTTGAATCTAAAAATCAAACAATTGATAGAATCACAACTGAAGTTAATGAATTAATTGAGAATTTAGATGAAAAAATTAATAAAGACAATTATGAAGAAAACTATGATAATGTAGAAAAGATTGATGAGTTATTAGAAAATAATCAAGAAATAAAGGATTCTATAGAGTCTGAACTATTAAAAAAATATGAAACTGTAAAAGAATCTGTAAATACATTTGATGTAAATAGTAATAAAACATTTGTAATAACAGTATCAATTATTTTGATAATTGTATTCTTAATATTAATAGTATGGATTTTTAAGAAAGAAGATGAGTAATTCTTCTTTTTTTAGTGTATAATTAGTTTGGTGATAGAGATGATTAATGTAGTATTATACGAACCTGAGATTCCACAAAATACTGGTAATATAATGAGGACATGTGTTGCAACTAATTCTAAACTTCATTTAATTAAACCATTAGGCTTTAAATTAGATGATAGTCATGTTAAAAGGAGTGCAGTAAACTATTTCGAAAATTTAAATTATGAAGTATATGAAAATTTTGAAGAATTTAAATCTAAGAATATTGGAACATACTACTATTTAACAAGATATGGAAAGAAACCTCATACATCGTTTGATTACAGCAATAAAGATGAAAACATTTATTTAATATTTGGAAAAGAAAGTACAGGAATACCGAAAGAAATATTGAAAAATGATTTAGAGCATTGTATGAGAATACCTATGACTGATAAGGTTAGAGCACTAAATGTATCAAATTCTGTTGCAATAATGGTATATGAAGTATTAAGACAACAAAATTACAATGATTTATTTAGATGTGAACCATTTAAGGGAGAAGATTATTTAGAAAATTAGCTTAAAGAATAAGATTTTTGTAAAATCTTATTCTTTTGAATGAAAAAAAGTAATATTTATGATATCATATTATATGAAAGGTAGAAGGTTATCAATGAAAAAAAATGTATATTTATTATTCTTGTTCCTACTATTTCCACTTAAAGTAGGTGCAATATATGATGTTATTGATGTTAGATGTACTAACGACTTAAAGGTTTCATTAAGAGAACAAGGACAAGATGTAGTTTATAGACTTAGTAAGGTATTAAATGAAAATAGTGTATCGTATACAGCTTATTTTTATAATTTGACGGATAATATTTATCTTACTGATTCTAATGATAATATTTATACAAACTCAAAAATTGAAAATCTGAAACCAGGAACTACTTTTACTATTAATATTTATGCCTCAAATAAAACTTTCTGCAATGGATATAAGGTTTTATCAAAAATAATAAGCGTTCCATATTATAATCCTTATTTTGGCAGTGAAATATGTAATGGATATGAGAATTATTCTTTATGCAAAGAGAATACGAACGTTACACTATCGCAAAGTGAATTTGAAAAGAAAATAAATGAATATAAAGAAAGTTTAAAAGAAGAGAATGAGGTAGTTGTAGATGAAATAATTGAAGAAGAATTTAGTTTTATAGACTTTATTTTTAAATATAGATATTATTTGATAGGTACTATTGTATTACTGTCAATATCAATAGCAGTCATTGTAATCAAAAATAGTATAAAGAAAAGAGGTATATTATGAAAAAAATTATATTTGTATTAATGTTGATGCCGATGGTTGTGTTTGGAATAACGTGTGAAACAGTAAAAGACAATCAGGAAGGCAATAGTAGAAGTTTAGTCTGCGATAATGAAAAGAGTACAACGACAACGTTTAAAACTTCAAAAGAAGAAACAGTACTAGAAAATTCAGTATGTAAAATAACATGTTCAGAAGAAGTAGTATTTTCTGTTGACCCGATAAAAAAAGTTTTATCAGGAACAAGTTTTAATTATCCATTATATGCAAGTGGTGAGAGAAAGTGTAAGGCAGTATATAATTATCAAAAGTATGAAGCTGAAATAAAAAAACTTGTAAGTGAATATGCAACATTAACAGGTACAGCAAAAAGCAATAAGGCAAATGAAATAACAAATTATTACGCACAGAAGAAGGCATGTGATGAATTTACAAAAGAAGGTAGCGAATATAATAAAAAATATGAATACAACGGAGATGTAAGTTTAAAAGTTGAAACATCAATAAATGAGGAAATAGTACCATATGAATTTAAAGAAATATCAGAATATAGTAGCAATGTAATAATGGACGAAGTAAGATATGACTCATGCAATTATAATGAAACAGCAAAAACATGTCAAGGAAGTAGTAGAACAATAAGTGGTTGGACAGAAACGGCAAAAATGTATGGGAAATATACAATGAATGATGCATTCATTGAAAAATATACTGGTGAAATAAAAAATACGTATAGTGGTAATACTTGTAATGCTGGTGATAGATATTTTGTAAGTATGAATGAATTAACTAGACCTGTAAAAAATGATACAACTGATAAGGGATACAAGTTAACATTAACAGCAACAAAATTAGGAAATAATTTAGTTGCTGCAACGGGTAATTGGAAATTAAATGTTGAATGTTGGTATAAAGTAAAAAATTTAATTTTTCCACAAAATAATCCAGGTGGTTCTACAGATGAAAATTATGAAAAATATGGTGGTACTGCATTTCAATATAGAATAATTGATTTGGACAATCCATTTCCGGAAAGAAATCCGGGCGCAAACTGGGTTGGTAAAGAAGACATAATATATTCAACAAAAGATAATTTAACTTCATTGCAAAGATTTATTATTACACTAGATAGAAGTAAGATAATTGAAACTAGAGAATATAATGATTTGCATTCTTACGACACGTTCAATTTAAATGAAATGGAGAAAAGTTCATTTATAGAGGCAAATCCTAGTATTATAATAAGGAGGTGATATAGTGAAGGAAGCGTTTTGGGGAGTACTAATAATAGTATTAGGACTATTTGGAATAGTAGTAATAAATA
>CAZMXJ010000034.1:0-7720 GCA_964570235.1 uncultured Clostridium sp.
ATATGAAAAATTAAAAAGTAGAGTAAAATCACTTACACCAACTGATGAGGTGTTGAATAAAGAAAAAGTAGATGAATATGTAATTTCATTTAAAAAAGAGTTAGAAAATGATTTAAATACATCTAATGCTCTTACAGTTTTATTTAGTGTTCTTAAAGATAGTGAATTAAATGATTATTCTAAATTATATCTTGTAAAAGAATTTGATAAAGTATTATCTTTAAACTTAATTGAAGAAGAAAAGAAGGTATCAGATGAACTTATAGATAAGATAAATAAAATGATATCTGAAAGAAATGTTGCGAAGGCTAATAAGGATTATGCTTTGGCAGATAAAATAAGAGATGAGTTAAAAAGTATGAATGTAGTAATAAAAGATACGAGAGAGGGAACTACTTTTGAAATAATATAAAAAACAATATATAAAAAAAGGGAGGTAATAATGGATATTTTATTGATAATAATACCATTTATCTTAATAATAGTATCACAAAGTTATATAAATTCATCATATAAAAAATATAGTATTTATGATATTAAAAGTAAGATGAATGGATATGATGCGACTAAGAAGATATTAGAAAGTCATGGGATTGATAAGAAGATATCAGTAAAAAAAGTAGGTGGTACTTTAACTGATAACTTTAATCCAAGAATTAATGTGATTAGTTTATCAAGTGACATATATTCTGATTCAAGTATAGCAAGTGTTGCAGTAGCGGCTCATGAATGTGGACATGTTTTACAGCATGAAGAAAAATACTTCTTTATTATGTTAAGAAGTATGCTTGTACCTGTAGTTAATTTTTCATCAAAATTTGGTTATGTTGTATTAATTTTAGGTATAATATTTTCTATATTTGATTTTGCAATGTTAGGATTAATACTTATGTCTATGGCTTTAGTATTTCAGTTAATAACATTACCAACTGAGTTCGATGCATCAAAAAGAGCTGCAGATGAACTTGTTAAATTAGGAGTAATAAGTAATGATGAATTACCACAAGTAAAAAAGATGTTAAGAGCAGCAGCTTATACCTATTTAGCATCATTCTTTGCTAATCTAGCACAAATGTTAAGGTTATTCTTAAATTTAAGAAGAAATAATGATTAATTATAAAATTTTATCTATGATACCGTAGGAAAGTGCTTCATCGCTAGTCATGAAGTTATCTCTTTCGGTATCTTTTTCTATTTCTTTAACATCTTTATTAGTTTTTTCTGCTAGTATTTCATTCATTTTATTTCTTATTCTAAGTATTCTTTCAGCTGCAATCTTTATTTCAGTAGCTTGTCCTTTCGCACCACCTAATGGTTGATGTATCATTACTTCACTGTTTTTAAGTGCGAATCTTTTTCCTTTTTTTCCACTTGCCAAAAGGAATGCGGCCATAGAAGCAGCCATACCTACACATATAGTAGATACATCGCTCTTAATAAAATTCATCGTATCAAATATAGCCATACCTGATGTTATGCTTCCTCCATTTGAATTAATATATACACTTATATCGTCATGATTTAATGAGTCTAAGTAAAGTAGTTCAGCAACTACAATATTAGATAAATTATCATCTATTTCACCTGATAACATTATTATTCTATCTTGTAAAAGTCTAGAGTATAGGTCGTATGCTCTTTCTCCATTATTTGATTTTTCTATAACTGTAGGAATTAAATTCATATCATCACCTATAAATATAATAGGTATATTTGTTATTTTTTATTCATGTATACTATCGACAAATATATATCAATTTTGTGACAAATGAGTAGTAAAATGTTATACTATAGATAGGAGGATGATATGGAAAATATAAAAATTATTTATAATGATGTAGAATATGAGTATCCTAAAGGTATAAAATTAATTGATGTTGCAAAAGATTTTGAGAAGAATTATAAGAATCAAATTCTAGCAGCAAAAGTTAATGGAGTTATGGCTAGTTTAGATACTGGGGTTGTAGTAGATTCTAAAGTTAAGTTTTATGATATTAATCGTTCTAATGGGAATAGAGTTTATGAAAGAACTGCAATATTTATACTTTCTAAAGCTGTAAAAGATGTGACAGGTAAAGAATTATATGTAGAGCATTCTATAGATAGGGGTATATATTGTTTAGTTGATGGTTTAACTGAAGAAATTCTTTCTAAGATTAATATAAGAATGCAAGAAATAATTAATAATAAAGAAAGAATAGAAAAGTTAAATGTAAATAGATTAAATATGATTAAGTATTTTAATGATAAAGGATTAAAGAGTAATGCTGATTTATTAAAATATGTAAGTAATGGTACTATTACTATATATAAATTAGGTGAGTTATATGATTATTTCTATGGAGAAATGTATTTAGATACTTCATGTATAACAAGTTATAATCTTAAATATTTAAGTGGTAATGGTTTTGTTATGATGTTACCAACTATATATGATAATGGTGTAGCTAAAGAATATACGCATCATGAACAATTCTTTAATTCGGTAGTAGATTATATTAAATGGACAAGTAGAATAGGTGCTAGAAACTTTACTGATATTAATTCTAAATTGTCTTTAGGAAAATGGAATGATTTAATTTTTATGAGTGAAGCAACTTATAATAAGTCATTATTAGATATTGCAGATATTGTTTCAAGTAAAAAAGATATAAAAATGGTTTTAATCGCAGGACCGTCTTGTTCTGGAAAGACTACGACATCAAAAAAATTAGAAATGTTTTTAGAAGGAAAGGGTTTAAAACCAATTGCGTTATCAGTGGATGATTATTTTAAAGAAAGAGATGAAACTCCACTTGATGAGAATGGATTTAAAGATTTTGAGTCAATTAATTCGATAGATACAGATTTGTTTAATAAGCAAATTACTGAAATGTTAGAAGGAAAAGAAGTTACAATTCCTACATTTAATTTTATAACTGGGTCTAAAGAGTATAAGAAGAAGATTAAATTAAGTGAAGATAGTATTTTAATAATAGAGGGACTTCATTCTTTAAATGATGAATTAACTAAGTCAATAAGTAATGATAGAAAATATAAAATATATATTTCTCCTCTTACTGGTTTAAATATTGATAATCATAATAGATTAAATACTACTGACAATAGATTATTAAGAAGAATGGTTAGAGATAATTTAAGAAGAGGATATAATGCGAGTGCGACGTTAGAGTCTTGGGGAAGAGTTAGAGATGGAGAAACTAAATATGTATTCCCATATCAAGATAAGGCAGATATAGTATTAAATACATCACTTATATATGAAATGAGTGTGTTAAAAGTATATGCAGAGCCATTATTATTCTCAGTAAGTGAGGATGATCCAAATTATAATGAAGCATTAAGATTAATTAATATATTAAGAATGATATTACCAATGCCAAGTGCAAGTATACCACTTGATTCTATTATGAGAGAATTTATTGGTAATGGATGTTTTGAAGATTAGGAGGAAATATGCTAAAAGTAGCAATAAATGGGTTTGGAAGAATAGGAAGATTATGTTTTAGAGAAACATTTGGTAGTGATGAATTTGAAGTTGTGGCAATAAATGATTTAACTGACGCTCATACTTTAGCGCATCTTTTAAAGTATGATAGTGTTCAAAAAAGATATGAAGGTCATACAATTGATAATACAGAAGATAGTATAGTGGTAGATGGAAAAAATATAAGAATATATAGTGAAAAAGATCCAAATAATTTACCATGGAAAGAATTAGGCGTTGATGTAGTATTTGAATGTACTGGTTTCTTTACTAAAAAAGAAGATGCTATGTCACATATTAATGCAGGAGCAAAGAAAGTTATAATTTCAGCACCTGCAAAGGGGGATGTTAAGACAGTAGTATATGGTGTTAATGAAGATATACTTGATGGAACTGAAGAAGTTATATCTGCAGCAAGTTGTACAACTAATTGTTTAGCGCCTCTTGCAAAAGTTATGAATGATAATTTTAAAATAAAATATGGGACTATGACTACAATTCATGCATATACTAATGATCAAAATACACTTGACAGTCCGCATAGAAAAGGGGACTTGAGAAGAGCAAGAGCAGCAGCAGAGAATATTGTTCCTAATAGTACAGGTGCTGCGAAGGCAATTGGACTTGTAATTCCTGAATTATCTGGTAAGTTAGATGGAAGTGCACAAAGAGTACCTGTTCCTACTGGTTCACTTGTTGAACTTGTGTGTGTTCTTGATAAGAAAGTTACTAAAGAGGAAATTAATGAAGCTATGAAGAATAGTTCAAATGATACCTTAGGCTATACAGAAGATGAAATAGTATCTAGTGATGTTATAGGTATAAGATATGGTTCATTATTTGATGCTACTCAGACAAAGATTGTAGATACAGAAGATGGACAATTAGTAAAAGTTGTAGCTTGGTATGATAATGAAATGAGTTATACATGTCAAATGATAAGAACTGCTAAATATTTAATGCAAAGATAAGAGTTTCTTATCTTTTTTATATGACCTGCCTACCTTTATTTTAGTAGCTAAAATATATTTAGTTGCAAGTGGGTATTTAGTAAATAACATAATTCATTGAACAAAAATGCCGTAAACGGCAAAAAAGTTCAATGAAAAATATTGATTTAACCAGAAAGTAGTAATATAATGTTATTGAACAAAAACGCCGTAAACGGCAAAAAAGTTCAATATACTTAGAAAGGGGAATTATATCATGAATGATAAAATAATTGAAAGAAAGAATTATTTGGATAAATTAATATTAAGAAAAGGCAACGGATTAATAAAGATATTAACGGGAATAAGAAGATGTGGTAAATCATATATATTAGATCCAATTTTTAAGAATCATTTGGTTGATAGTGGAGTAAAGAAAGATCATATTATTAAAATTGATTTAGATGAAATTGTAAATGAAAAGTATTTGGACCCTCATGAATTAAATAACTATGTAGAATCTCTTATTAAAGATGATGATATGTATTATGTTCTAATCGATGAAATACAAAAAGTGAAAAACTTTGAAGCGGTTTTAAATGGATTTTTACATAAAAGAAATTTAGATGTGTATGTAACTGGTAGTAATTCAAGATTTTTATCTAGCGATATTGTTACAGAATTTAGAGGCCGTGGAGATGAAATAAGAATATATCCACTATCTTTTTCAGAGTTTGTAAGTGCATTTAATGGTGATAAATATGAGGCTTGGAATGAATATGTAACATATGGTGGTATGCCATTAATATTAAAACAAAAAACAGAAGAACAAAAAAGTAAGTATTTAACTAATTTGTTTGAATTAACTTATATGAAAGACATAATTGATAGGAATAACATTGATAAAGATGATGTTCTGGATTCTTTAATTAATATTTTATCATCATCAGTTGGTTCATTAACAAATCCTCAAAAAATATACAATACTTTTATAAGTAATGGAATAACAGATATATCTAAAAATACTATTATTTCATATGTAGATTATTTATTGGATTCATTTTTGATAGAAAAAGTAGAAAGATATGATGTAAAAGGCAAAAAATATATTCAAACTCCACAAAAATATTATTTTGCAGATGTAGGATTAAGAAATGCAAGACTTAATTTTAGGCAACAAGAAGAAAATCATTTAATGGAAAACATTATATATAATGAATTATTGATAAGGGGATATAATGTTGATGTAGGTGTTGTAGAAGTAAGAGAAAAAGATACTAGAAAACAATTAGAGGTTGATTTTGTTTGTAATCAAGGTAGTAAAAGATATTACATTCAATCGGCACTTAATCTAGATACACCTGAAAAAACTTTGCAAGAATCCAAATCACTTAATAATATAGGAGATAGTTTTAAGAAAATTATTGTTGTTAAAGATAATATTAAATTGTGGAGAAATGATGATGGTATTCTTATTATAGGAATTCAAGAATTCTTACTTAATAAAGATAGTTTAGATTTATAATATTTTGATAAAAAGCTTTCGTTTAAAATTAATGATATTTACGAGGCTTTTTTGTTAGTACTTAAATTAATTGCATAAATAGTTAGGATATGATAGAATATGCGTTAATCAGAAGGTGGATTTATGGACTTTTTAAAACGATTATTTAAGAAACAAAAATATAATATTGGTGTTATAAGATTTGGAGATAATATAGTAATACCTGGAAGAGATTATTTTAATGATGAAAAAGATATAAAGTTGCTTGAAGAATATAAAGAGCATTACATAGAAGAACTTTCTAAAAGAAAAGTAACAACAACTCTTAGTTTTAATTCTGATAAATTAAAACAAGATATGAATATGAATGTTGATTTAATATTAAGAATATTAATGGATAATGAAGATTTTTATTTATTATCACCTGAAGAATTAATGATTCAGTCTGCAAAGTTAAAAATGTATTATGAAGAAATAAGTGCATTAGAAAAAGAAACTATTTTAAGACTAGTATCATTAAAAGAAATAGAAAAAGGTAAAAGGATACCAAGATATAATAAAATGGCATTAGAAGGAGAACAAATATCATTTGTCGAAAAGACTATTAAAATGATAGACAAATATGGTATGTGGAAGGTAATCCGTGCGATATTACTCATATTGTTATTCTTGTTTGGAATGTATTACGTGCAAGTTGCGGCGACAAGGACAGGTTCAATGGAGGCGACTGAGAAACAGAACGAACAATCCATCGCCGAGCATGTAGAACAGATGAACGTAAGAAAGGAAATAAAGCCATTAGTCGATAACATATTAATGAGCGTGTTGCAAAATACTGGGGCTGACAGGGCATTTATTTTGGAATTACATAATGGTTCAAGTAATACCGCAGGTCTTCCTTTTATACATTGTACAATGACATATGAAGTTGATCGTGATAGTATTGAAAGCATTGATGAGGATTATCAGAATTTGTCGTTGTCAAGATTTAATTTCCCGATGTATCTACACGATAATACCTATTGGATTGGTACCGTCGAGGAATTTAAGAAGATAGACAATAAAATGGCTATTAGAATGCAGACTAATGGGGCAAGTTATCTGGTAATAGCGACAATTGAAACTGAAACAAATGAATTAGGATATTTCGGGTTTACCTTTTGCAACGGCAAGAAGCCAACTGACATCAGAAAGATTACGGCGCAGACTACATCATCGGTACAAAAGTTATCTAGGTTGCTAGATAAAGCAATAATTAAATAAAATGATAGATAATGTCTAAACAGAAATTAATAGATGTCATACAGTGGATATTGATAATAGGGTTATCGATAGTACTGCTGATAGGTTTTATTCGTCAGAACGAAGCATTTATAAAAAATGCCGACTATGAAAAGAATAATACATATGTCAAGATTTATGAAAGTCAAAACATAAGTAAACTTAAGAAAGAAAATAAAGCCTTGTACGATTCCATAAAAAAATTAAAAAATGTGGAAAGCGCAATAGAAATAAGATATAAATATCGATATAAGACTGACACTGTATATTTATCCAAGTCCGTCAAACAATCAGCGTTGAAGGATTCGGTCTATGATTTCGTGTCGGATAATGATACCGTTAGTTACGAATTAAAAGTCAAAGCTAAAGATGTCGATTGGTACAGTATGAATTTCGCAATTAATGATAAATTTACTATTATAAACAGAAATGATAATGATCAGAATGAAACAACCGTAATTCATAGTCCGAATGTATCGATAGAAGGAACAACGATGTATCATTCAAAGGATAAATATA
>CAZMXJ010000035.1:0-477 GCA_964570235.1 uncultured Clostridium sp.
TAAAACAATATCAACAACTATAATAAATAGAACTGTTTGTAAAGAAATTTCTAACTTGCAAAATATTGATGATATGATAATAGTTACTAAAAATAAAGATAATGAGATACAAATGATTGATTTCAATTCTACTGTTGTAAATAAAATATTAGTTTCTATAACAGACAGTATTTTAATGGATTTAAAATCTATAGAAAATGGAAGTAATGAGATGTTTTCAAATAGTATAGATATTTATAAATATAGTAATGGAATTATATATGAAGTTCCTATAGGAACTATAACTAATAATATATTTTTAGGTAGTTTAGGTTTTAAAGTACCAGTAAAACTAAGCATAATTGGTGATGTTATCTCAAACGTTAATACAAAAATAAAAGAATATGGTATAAATAATGCATTAATTGAGATATCTATAAATGTAAGTGTAAATGAAAAAGTAGTTGTTCCATTTACATCGCAAACTATAAATGTTTC
>CAZMXJ010000035.1:487-7690 GCA_964570235.1 uncultured Clostridium sp.
AGGAAATATCCCTATATATTATGGTAATGGTTTATCGAGAGATTCAAATATATTATCTGTACCAACAAAATAAATTATGGTATAATTATAAAGATAGGAGAAGACATGAAAGAAATAGTATTAAATGGTATAAATTACGAAGTTATAAAAGATGAAAGAAATGGTTATGAAAGCGAAGAAGTTAAATCAAAAGCAACTGATTATTTTATTCCTTTCGATTATATTGTGGGGGACTGGGCATATGGTAAGTTAAGGCTAAAGGGTTTCTATGACAACGACAATAAAAAATGTAAGGAAATTAATAATATTAAAAACTTAGAAAAATATTTAAAAGATAATTGTGCTTATAATTGTAAATATTTTGTTTTAAAAAAGGTATACAAAAATTAGTAAGTTGTGATATAATGAAAATATGATATAAAAGAGAATAGATAGAGGTGGATTATATGGAAGATAAAAAGAGAACAATAATTGTATTAGATGAGTCTGGGAATGAAAAAGAGGCAGAGATTTTATCTGCATTTTCAATCAAAAAATATAATAAAAATTATATATTATATACTTTAAACGAAGTTGATGAAAATGAAATGGTTAAAATTTACGCTTCAGAATTGATAGAAAAAGATAATATGTATTCTTTAGGAGCTATTGAGTCAGATGAAGAATGGACTGCTGTTAAGGAAGTAATGAAAGAAGTAGCAAGAAGCGAGGAATAGTTTAAATATTAAAGGGAGGTAATAATATGACATCTGCATTAGAGTATTCATATATAAATGATGAGTTTTTATTGAAAATTAGTCAAGAATTAATGACTAGGGCTGTAAGAGTTAAAAGTGCGGTTAGAGAAAAAATTGAAAGGATTTATAATAATAGTGTTGTTAATACTGCTGTTTCAGTAGATGAAGAATCTAAAGAAGTAGCATCAACACCTGAAGTTGTTGAATCATTATTTGATTTTGAAGAAGAAACCCTAAAAGCACTAAATGATAAATTAAATGCCCTACAAATTCAAGGAAAAGTTGTTTCTAATACAAACAGAGCAGTTTTATTTACTAAAGCATTAGTTTCAAAGATTGAAGGAGTTACAGCAAGATGGTTTAGTGTTATGCCTGAAGTAGAAGATAAGTCTGTTGCTAGTGAATTACACAGTATTGAGGTAACTAATCAATTAGGCGGTGAAGTAGTTCCAGGAACATGGGATGATGTCCCTGAAAATGAGCTCACTGCTGCAAAAGAAGTAGAACTACCTCCAGTTGTAGAGCCTACATTAGAAACTGTCCCAACAGTTGATATAGAAGGACAAGTTAAAGAAAGTGAAAGTTCTACTAATGAATTAAATGCTATTGGAGTAGCTAACCAATTTGATAGTGATGTTAATACAAAAGAAGAGGTAGAACTACCTCCTGCTATAGAACCAACATTAGAAGCTGTTCCAGCAGTTGAACCAAGTGTTAACGAAACACCGGTAGTTCCAGAAGTAGTTTCATCAAATGAACCTGAGGTGCCTAACTTTATGCCTAGTATTGATGAATTGGTACCTAAAGTTGATTCTGAAGAAACCGGTGAATATGTACCTCAACCACTAGATTTTGTTCCAGAGCCTAAAGTTGTTTTAGAAGAAAAAAGTGATTTTGTTCCAGAACCTGTTGTTTTAGTTGGTAATGAATCTGAAATTGGTATATCAAGTGATAGTGAAGAAACAAATAATTTACCTTCTTTTGAAGAACGCACTCCAGAAATTGGAGAAGTTAATACATTAGAAAATAGTACTGATAGTAGTGATGTTTCAGATAAAGATGAAACAAAATCTATGACAATAGAAGATAAAATTGCAAATTTAATACAAAGAAGAAATACAAATTATGCTAATAAAACTGATTCTACTGAAGTTACAACTGTTAGTGAGGAAACTCCAAGTGAAGAGGAAGATAAGTCAATGCGTACAGACATGCCTGAATTAACACAAGCTCATGTACTTGCAAGATTAAGAAGAATTAATAATACTATGAGTGAAAAAGATTCTACTATTAAAGGCTTAACTGCTAAGAATGAAGCACTTAAAGAAGAAGTTGTAGCTGGGAAAGAAAAAATCAAAGGATATGAAGCTGTTGTAAGTGATTTGACAGCTAGAAATAGTGACTTAGCATCTCAAAATGAGAGATTGTCATCACGAGTTGCAGAAGTTGAATCTGCATCAAATGCAACTATTGCAAAGTTAGAAGCAAAGATAGCTGAGTTAACTCAGTCAAGAACTGATGAAAATGAGTCTTCAAAGAAAGCACTTACGGAATTAAAAGAAAAATATGCTAGTGAAATGGCTGAAATAAAAGAAAAACATGCTATTGAATTAAGACAAGTTAGTGAATCAAAAGAAAAGCAAATACAAGCTATATATGCAACAATATCAGAGGCATTAGGTGAGCCTGTTTCAGGTGATGATTACGGATATACAAAAGCTGCATAAAAATATTAAAAAAGATATTTAAATATCTTTTTTTTAATGTATAATACATTTAGGTGATTTTTATGGAAAAATTAATAATGATTAAATATGGTGAATTGACAACAAAAAAAGATAATTTGAAGGTTTTTATAGATAAATTATATAATAATGTCAATAATAAACTTAAAGGCTATGATATTGTTATAAGTAAAAACAAAGTTAGAATGTTTATTGATATCAAAAATTATGATGAAAATGAAATAGTCAATAAATTAAAGGAAGTTTTTGGTATTCATTCTATAGTTGTTTGTTATAAAGTAGAAAAGTCTTTAGATTCTATAATTTCTGAATCTATTGAGTTATTGAGTAATAGTAATTTTAAAAGTTTTAAAGTAGAAACCAATAGAGCAGATAAGAGTTTTGAATATGATTCTATGCAAGTTAGTAAATTAGTTGGTGCAAGTATTTTAAAGCATATACCTAATATTAAAGTGGATGTACACAATCCTAATATAATTTTGCACATAGAAATTAGAACTGATTATTCTTATATTTACACTTCTGAAATAAGAGGGTTAGGCGGATATCCAACTGGTATTCAGGGTAAAGGATTATTAATGCTAAGTGGAGGCATTGATTCACCAGTAGCTGGTTTTCTCGCCAATAAACGAGGGATAGATATTGATTGCATATATTATGATTCTCCTCCACATACTAGTGTAGGAGCAAAAAACAAAGTTATAACTCTTGCAAAAAAATTAACTAAGTATGGTAGTAATATAAATTTATATATAGTTCCATTTACTAGACTGCAAGAAGAAATATATAAAAATATTGATCCTACATATATGATTACAATTATGAGAAGAATGATGTATAGGATAGCAGAAATTGTTGCTAAAAATAATAAATCTAAAATAATTATAAATGGTGAGTCTATAGGACAAGTTGCAAGTCAAACACTAACTAGCATGTATGTAATAAATAATGTTACAAATATGCCTGTTATTAGACCAGTCGCATGTTTAGATAAATTAGAAATAATTGATATTGCAAAGAAAATTGATACATATGAAACAAGCATTCTTCCTTTTGAAGATTGCTGTACTATATTTGTACCTAAGCATCCAATCATAAATCCAAATTTAAATAAATGCATTGAATATGAAAAACAAATTAATTATGAAGAATTGATTGAACAAGCGATTGATGGTATTCAGAAGATAAATGTTAGTAATTATGAATTTGTTGATAATGAATTGCTATAAATTACCAATAAATTTTTGTATATTTTGTAAAAAATTTCACATTCTAATAATGTAGGAGGTGAAATTATGCCACGTAAGAATTCTGGTTCACAAACTAATACTAACTATGCTAGACAAGCTATGGATCAAATGAAATACGAAATCGCTAATGAATTTGGTGTTAACTTAGGTCCTGATGCAACAGCTAGAAGCAATGGTTCAGTTGGTGGAGAAATGACTAAACGTCTAGTTGAAATGGGAAAAGGTTTAAAAAACAGTAATTTTAACTAGTTTAGAAAATAAATAGACTATTGATTTTAATCAGTGGTCTTTTTGTTTATAAATTAAAATTTAATAAAAAGTAATGCTTTTAAAATGGTTTTATCTAATTCCATCTATCATTTTTAGTCATTTTAGTATATAATTACACATGAGGAGTGATTATTTATGAAAATTTTAGCAGTAAACGCAGGTAGTTCATCATTAAAATTCCAAGTGTATGAAATGCCTGAAGAAAAAGTATTAATATCAGGAGTATTTGAAAGAATTGGTATTGATAATAGTTTTTATACTATCAAGTTAAATGGAGAAAAAATTAGAAAAGATGTTGAATTATCAAATCATTCGGTTGCTGTTGGTTTCCTTACTAAGGAGTTACTTGAAAATAATATAGTTGAGTCTTTAGAAGAAATCAAAGGTGTAGGGCATAGAATTGTTCAAGGTGCTGATAAGTTTGATAAGTCTGTAGTTGTAGATGATATGGTTGAAAAGATTATAAGTGACTTAAGTCCACTTGCACCACTTCATAATCCAGCAGCAGTTGTTGGAATAAAAGCATTTAGAGAATTTATGCCTAATGCTGTTCATACAGCAGTATTTGATACAGCATTTCATCAAACTATGCCTGAAGAAGCATATATGTATGCTCTTCCATACGAATGGTATACAGATTATGCAGTAAGAAGATATGGAGCACATGGAACAAGTCATAAGTATGTTTCAGAAAGAGCTAGTGAAATATTAGGAAAAAAAGATTCTAAAGTAGTTGTTTGTCATTTGGGTAATGGTGGAAGCATAAGTGCTGTATTAAATGGTAAATGCATAGATACATCTATGGGATTTACTCCAAATGCTGGTGTTGTAATGGGAAGTAGATGTGGTGATATTGATGCTAGTATATTACCATATATAATGAAAGTAACTGGTATGACTCCAGAAGAAGTAGATACTGCAATTAATAAAAGAAGTGGTCTACTTGGTATAAGTGGAGTAAGTAGTGATTCAAGGGATGTAGAAATGGGCGCTGAAGAAGGTAATAAGAGATGTATTTTAGCAGAGAAAATGTACGCAAGAAGAGTAATTGAATATATTGCTAAATATTATTGCTTATTAGGTGGAATTGATATGATATGTTTCACTGCTGGAATAGGTGAAAATTCATGCGTAACTAGGAAGCATATAATTGATGGACTTAAAGTATATGGTATTAAGTTAGATGAAGAAGCCAATAATACAAGAGGAAAAGAAATAATGATTTCTACTAAAGATTCATCTATACCATGCTATGTAATACCAACAAATGAAGAAGTTATGATTGCAAGAGATACATATCATTTAGCTATGGAAAAGTAAGATGTATAAAGAAATACTTAAACAAATAAAAAAATATGATAGTATAGTTATTGCAAGACATATTGGTGGAGATATAGATGCTTTAGGATCACAAATTGGTCTAAAAGAAATTATTAAAGAAACTTATCCTAATAAAAAAGTATATGCAGTAGGTGCTTATGCATCTAGATTTAAATTCGTAGGACCTTTAGACAAAGAAGAAGAAGTGGATTTTGAAAACAGTTTATTGATAGTTTTAGATACACCAAAAGTATCAAGACTTGATGTTGAAGATATATCCAATTATAAGCATAGGATAAGAATTGATCATCATCCTTTTGAAGAAAAGTTTTGTGATATTGAACTTGTCGATGAAAACAAATCTAGTACATGTGAAATGATTGTAGAATTGTGTTTAAATACTAAATTAAAGATGACTAAAAGTGCAGCAGAGAAGTTATATATGGGTATAATTTCTGATACTAATAGGTTTTTATATCCATGTACTACTTCAAATACACTTATATTATCATCTGAGCTTATTAGTAAATATGAAATAAATATAGCAGAATTATATGAAAAAATGTATCTTAGGAACTTAGATGAAATAAGATTTATTGGGTATATATTTCAAAATATTAAAGTAACTAAGAATGGTGTAGGTTATATAAAAATAACTGATGAAATTCAAAAAGGATTTGGAATGGATCCAGCAAGTGCAGGTAATATGGTAGGAGAATTATCATATATTAATGATTTTATAGTTTGGATAACTTTTTCTGAAGATAAAAAGCAAAATATGGTAAGAGTATCAATTAGGTCAAGAGGACCTGTTATTAATACGCTTGCAATGCAGTATAATGGTGGTGGCCATAAATTAGCAAGTGGTATTAGACTTCCTAATTTTGATTTATCAGATGAAATTATAGAAAGATTAGATTCTTTGTCTGAAGAATATCTTAAAAAGCAGTAATTTGCTTTTTTTTTTAAAATTTGTTACAATAGACGTGGTGATGTTATGAAGATTACAAGTGTTGAATTAAGTATATCCGCAGTTAGGCAAAGTCAATATCCTATAGATTCTTTACCAGAATTTTTAATTGTAGGTAGAAGTAATGTTGGAAAAAGTAGTTTTGTTAACACAATTATCAATAGAAAAAACTTTGCAAGAACTTCCAGTAAACCGGGGAAAACGCAAACATTAAATTTTTATAAAATTAATAAGGATTTTTATTTAGTAGATGTTCCAGGTTATGGATATGCGATTGCAGATAAAAAAACTCAGATGAAGTTTGGTAAAATGATAGAAGATTATGTTGCAACAAGAAAAGAATTAAAAGAAGTATTTATGTTGATTGATTTTAGACATAAACCTAGTGAAGATGATATTTTAATGTACAAATATTTAAAGTATTATAATTTAAAAGTTACAGTTGTTGCTACTAAGGTTGACAAGATATCTTTTGGTCAAAGAGAAAAGTATAAAAATATTATTTTAAAAACTCTTGAATTAAATGAAGGAGATAAATTAGTTCTATTTTCTTCTATAACTAAAGATGGAAAAAAAGATATTTATGAAACTATTGAAAAATATTTAGATTTTATTGACGTTGATTAAAAAAAAGACCTACGGGTCTTTTTATAGTACAAGATATGCGATTAAGTATCCTAATAATAATCCTATTAATCCACTAAATAGTATTACTAATGCTAAAGCACCATTAGTTAAAGTTTTAGTATCTTTTTTTGCAGATTTTGTATTTTTCTTATTAGTAGCCATGTAAATCCCTCCTATCATAATAAGTATAGAATATATATTTATTTATGTCAAACCCAAAATTAAAGCATATTATGTATTATGAAGATAGAGTATGTTAATAATGGAAAATTTATTATATATTT
>CAZMXJ010000036.1:0-7547 GCA_964570235.1 uncultured Clostridium sp.
CCAAAGATTGCATGAAGCAATTTTTCTTCACTTGTTAATTCAACCATACCTTTAGGTGTTACCTTACCAACAAGAATATCTCCTTCTTTAACTAAAGTACCAACCTTTACAATACCTCTTGAATCAAGATTCTTTCTAGACTCTTCACTAACATTAGGGATATCTCTAGTAATCTCTTCTGGTCCAAGCTTAGTATCCCTACACTGAATTTCATAATTTTCTATCTTTAATGATGTATAAGCATCATCCTTAACAATTCTTTCATTTAATATGACAGCATCTTCATAGTTATAACCTTGGAATGTCATAAATGCTACTACCATGTTTTTACCAAGAGCAAGTTCACCTAAATCAGTACTTGGCCCATCAGCAATAACCTGACCCATCTTTACAACATCGCCTTTTCTAACTATAGGTCTTTGATGATAACAAGTTGCATTATTTGATCTATCAAAATTTAATAATGTATAAACATCCTTTGCCTTAGCATTCTTAACTATAATCTTTCTACCATCAACATAATCAACAACACCATCAGCTTTTGCTACTATAACTGCACCACTATCCTTTGCAGCCATATATTCTATACCAGTAGCAACAAGTGGAGCTTCTGTTTTAAGTAGAGGTAATGCCTGACGTTGCATGTTAGCACCCATTAGTGCACGAGTAGCATCGTTATGATCCAAGAATGGAATACATGCAGTAGTAACAGCAATAATTTGTTGTGGAGAAACATCAATGTAATCAACTTGTTCCTTCTTAACAATTATATTTTCTCCTCTATAACGAGCAATAACTGTTTCATCAGAAATCTCATCCTTAGCTTCATTTAAGCCAATAGTTGCTTGACTTATTATATAATCAGCTTCTTCATCTGCTGTTAAATAATCAATTTGATCAGTTAACTTACAATTCTTAACTCTTCTATATGGAGTCATTATAAATCCGTAATCATTAATCTTCGCATAACTTGCAAGAGATGTAATAAGTCCTATATTTTGACCTTCTGGAGATTCAATTGGACAAATTCTTCCATAGTGAGAAACATTAACGTCACGAACTTCCATACCAGCTCTATCACGAGAAAGTCCACCAGGTCCTAATGCAGATAAACGCCTTTTATTAGTTAATTCTGAAATTGGGTTAATTTGATCCATGAATTGAGATAATTGAGAAGAACCAAATAATTCTTTAATAACTGCAGTTAAAGGTCTAATATTTACTAATATCTTAGGAGTAACTGTTGCTAAATCAACTGTACTCATCTTATCTCTAATAATTCTTTCCATTCTAGCTAAACCAATTCTAAATTGATTTTGTAATAATTCACCAACTTGACGAACACGTCTATTAGCTAAATGGTCAATTTCATCAAGATATCCAACACCTTCTAATAAATTTAAATAATATGATACAGAAGCATAAACATCAGAAATAGTTAATCTCTTAGCTTCAATATCTTGATCATTACCAATGATAGAAATAACTTTTTCAGGATTATTATTAGAATATACTTTTACAACTTGTACATAATCATAACTATCTAATTCTTCATTTATAAGCACTTTCTTCTTACCATATCCACTAGCAAATATAGGTTTTAATTCTTCTAATATTTCCTTAGTAATTAAAGTACCATCTTCAACTATAACTTTGCCATCAACTTTTATAGTTTCAGCAATCTTACAATTAATTAATCTTTCACAAACATCTAGCTTTCTATTAAATTTATAACGACCAACCTTAGCTAAATCATATCTAAATTCATCAAAAAATCTAGTAATTAATTGGTTTTTAGCACTATCCAATGTTGCAGGTTCACCTGGTCTTAATTTCTCATAAATTTCAATTAAAGCCTCATCAGTATTCTTAGTAGAATCCTTAGAAATAGTATTAACTATATATGGATCTTCTCCATATACATCAATAATATCATTATCATTAGACAAACCAAATGCACGAAGTAATGTGGTTATAGGCACTTTTCTTGTTCTATCAATTCTTACATACATAACATCTCTAGAATCAATTTCATACTCTAACCATGTACCTCTAGTAGGTATAACTTGACACGCAAAAATAGATCTACCATTTTTATCAATTTCCTTTGTGTAATAAACACTTGGTGACCTTACTAATTGTGAAACTATAACCCTTTCAGCACCATTAACTATAAAAGTGCCACCTTCAGTCATTAAAGGCATATCACCTAAGAAGATTTCCTGTTCCTTAACTTCACCAGTTTCATTGTTAAAAAGTCTTGCTTCAACAATTAATGGAGATGCATAAGTTAAGTTTCTGTCCTTACATTCTTTAATAGAATGTCTAGGAGTTTCAAAAACATAATCTCCAAAATCCAAAGAAAGATTTCCAGAAAAACTTTCAATTGGAAATAAATCAGATAAAACCTCTTTTATTCCTTCAGTCCTAAACCACTCATAAGACTTCTTTTGAATTTCAAGTAAATCTTGTAATTCAAGTGAGTTTCCTACCTTTGAAAAATCAGCTCTTTCACGGTAAGATCCAAATTTTTTAAACTTATATGCCATCTTTTCACCCCAAACACAATATTTCAAAGAACTCTGTCATTCCTATAAAAAATGACATAGTACCAATTTAAAATTTTACTATAATTAGGTCCCAAAGTCAATGTGATTATTAAAAATATTTAAAATTTTCTTGACATTTCAGTAAAAAGTTATCTAAATTTTGATAATACATTTAAAATAAAAAAATTAGAAATTAAAATTCTAATTTTCATATCGAAATAAATTTATCTATAATAATCACGAAATATAACTTAAATAGCATAATTAACTTATCGGTGTTTCACGGTTTCTTCTTGTTCATTTACATTATATAAATCTATATCTTCTAAACTTTGGCCTTCTAATGTACTTGAATTAATTCCTTCTTGCGGTGCACTTTGTCTATATAAATTTGCATCTCATAAGTTTTGACCTGTTAAACTTACGGGATTTATATTACTATCTTTTTTCTTAAACATTATTTTTATCCCTTCAAGAATATATTTTAACCATCCATTTTAAATATAAATGAATTAAAATTATATGTCAATCATTGTTAATGCTATTTAAATTTTAAATGCAAAGTGTATGATATTATTTAATAATAAACATTTACTTAAACTTATGTACATACATGCGATTATATTTATACGATTAACTTAAGCAATGAGACGTCAGGGTTATCAAGAAAAAAAAGACACACAAATGTGCATCTTTAATTAACTACTTATATTACTTTAATTCAACAGTAGCGCCAGCTTCTTCTAATTTAGCTTTTAATTCCTCAGCTTCTTCTTTCTTTAAGCCTTCTTTAATAGCACCACCAGCTTCAGTTAAGTTCTTAGCTTCTACTAATCCTAATCCTGTTACTTCTCTAACGATTTTGATAACAGCAATCTTATTAGCACCAGCACTTGTTAATACAACATCAAATGAAGATTTTTCTTCAACAGCAGCAGCAACTGGAGCAGCAGCAACAGCAACAGCTGATGGATCAACACCAAATTCCTCCTTCATTGCATCAACTAATTCCTTAATTTCTAATAATGTCATTTCTTTTAAACTTTCAATAAAACTTTCTTTTGTTAACTTAGCCATTTTAATTTCCTCCTTCAATTTTTTATTTAATTATTAATTTTCTTTTTGCTCACAATACAAATTAAGAGCAATACTTAAGTCTTTTGCTATACCAATCATACCACCAGCAAGCATTGTAAGTAATCCATCTCTTGATGGTATAGTAGCAAGTTGTGCAAGTTCTTCTAATGAAGATACTTTTCCATCAACTAATCCACCTTTAACTGATAATGCTTCGTGGTCCTTAGCAAAATTAGTAACAACCTTTATAGGTGCAACTGCATCTTCAGAATAAACTAAAGCACTTGGACCAACTACACATTCATCAAGTGTAATATTAAGTGAATCTAAAGCTCTCTTTGTTAAAGTATTCTTATAAACCTTAACATCAGCATTATTTTCTCTTAAACTTTTTCTTAATGAAGTTATTTCTTCATCAGTAAGTCCTCTATAGTCAATAAATACTACTCCAGCACTTTCTTTTATCTTAGATGCTATCTCATTAACTGTTTCAGCTTTCTTTTCTAAGATTAACTTATTTGCCATAAGATACCTCCTTTTTGAATTATTGTAATATAAAACCTTCACCAAAGACGTGAAGGTTTTGAAAAAAGTATCAAACTCCCTCGGTAGGATTTATGCTTAAAGCACCTACTGTCTTCGGTAAATTTCTAAATCAATTGTTATTATATACTATAAATTCCTATTTGTCAAAAGAATTTATATCTAATTTAATACCAGGCCCCATAGTTGTTGATAATGATACATTTTTAACATAAATACCTTTAACAACAGATGGTTTGCTCTTTAATATTACAGAAACAAATGCCTTGATATTTTCTTTTAATGCTTCTTCTGTAAAAGAAACTTTACCAACTAATCCATGAACATTACCATATGAATCAGTTCTATATTCAACTCTACCCTTTTTAACATCAGATATAGCTTTCTTTACATCAGTAGTAACTGTACCAGTCTTAGGGTTTGGCATTAAACCTTTAGGTCCTAAAACCTTACCTAACTTACCAAGTAAAGGCATCATATCAGGAGTAGCAATCATAACATCAAAATCTAACCAATTTTCTTTTTCAATCTTTGTAAGAATATCAACATCACCTACAAAATCAGCACCAGCTTCTTTTGCAGCCTTAGCATAGTCACCCTTAGCAACAACTAATACTTTCTTTTCTTTACCAGTTCCACTAGGTAAAACTATAGCTCCTCTTAATTGTTGATCAGATTTTCTAGTATCTAGATTTAATCTCATAGCAATTTCAACACTACCATCAAACTTAGATGCACTTGTTTCTTTTACTAATTTAACTGCTTCATCTAAAGTATATAACTTTGTCTTATCAACCTTAGAAGAAACTTCTAAATATTTTTTTCCTTTCTTCATCTTATACCTCCTAATGTGGTCAAATGCGGATTCTCGCTCCCACATAGGTATTTACCTATGTATGAATTAATTTTCTTTAAACTTAATCTTCTACTTTAATTCCCATGTTCACAGCAGTACCTTCGATAATCTTCATAGCTGCATCAACATCATATGCATTTAAATCAGCCATCTTAGTTTCTGCTATTTCTTTTAAAGAAGCTCTAGATATAGTTGCCACTGTTTCATTCTTTCCTTTAGTAGCACCTTTTTGTATCTTAGCATATTTCTTTAATAAAAATGCTGCTGGTGGAGTCTTTAATTTAAAATCGTAAGAACGATCTTCATAAAGTGATATTTCTACTGGTAGAATATCTCCCATCTTATCTCTAGTTGCATCATTAAATTTCGTACAAAATTCTTGTAAATTAATTCCTGCAGGTCCTAAAACTGTTCCAACTGGTGGAGCAGGTGTAGCTTTTCCAGCAGGTATTTGTAATTTTATTTTCTTAACTACTTGTTTTGCCACGAAAAACACCTCCTATAAATATTTTTTCGCGAGTGGTAATAATGATTTCCGCTTAATCTCCCACTTTTTTCATCTATATAAATCATATAGCGAACTTATTTTATCACTATATTAATATAAATGCAATAATAAATTATGCTTTTTCTACCTGTGATATTGTAACATCAACAGGAGTTTCTTGTCCAAATAAATCTATTAGGACAGTAAGTGAACTATTTTGAATATCGACAGCCTGTATTTTTCCATACATATTTTTGAATGGTCCATCGATAACTTTGACTTTTTCTCCTTCTTTTAGTTCCTCATTTATATCTAATCTACTCATACCCATATTAGCTAATATTGTATCTATTTCACCAGGTAATAGTGGTACTGGTTTAGCACCCTTACCAGATGAACCAATAAATCCAGTAACACCTGGAGTATTACGAACAACATACCATGCTTCATCAGACATAATCATTTCAATTAATACATATCCAGGAAACATCTTTCTAACCTTTTCCTTAGATACACCATCTTTAACTTCTACTTCCCTTTGTTCAGGAACAATAACTCTAAAAATATTATCTTGCATATTCATAGAATTAATTCTCATCTCTAATTTTTCTTTTACTTTACTCTCATGACCAGAATAAGTATTTACAACGTACCATAACTTTTGATTATCCATACACTACACCCCCAAAGACTTAATAAATGCAATTATTAAATCCAATGATAAGAAAAATAACGCAAAGAATAATATAAATACAACTGTTATAATAGTATACTTAATCATATTCTTTCTACTAGGCCATTTTACCTTTGATATCTCTTTTTTTACATCTTTAAAGAAATTTTTAACTTTTTTCATAAACACTCTCTTTTCCAAAATAAAAACACCTTTTTAAGTGCTTTGATGACTAAATATTACCACATAGATAAGCGGTTAGTCAATCACTTTTGAGCATTTTTTTTCTATTTACAAGAATAGATTATAAAATATTAATAATGTAGCCATACAAATATATTTATATTTCATCATTTCAAAAAAGAAACTCTATTTTTTATTAATACATTTGATTTAATCTCATCAAGTTCTTCTTTTATCCTTCTATCTTCTCCACTACTATTAATCCATACATTAGAGTTTTTAAATTCAAAAACTCCTGTTGCTTCATTATATATTTTTTTCCTCGTTTGTTCTATTCTCCAATCCATTAAATAATAATTATAATATTTAATATGTGGACAATCAGTAGTAGTTAAAATTGTTTTTTTCATAACAGTTACTATTTTATCAAATCCTAAAACATAAACCATAAAATCAGAATCCATATTTTCAGTATGTCTATTTGATTCAAGCCACAATTTATATAATTCAAGTTGCTCTTTTGTTAGTTTACTTTTAGATTCATCTCTTTTACCAGACAAAAAACTACCTAATCCATTACAATATTCATGTGAAAATATTTCATGTGAAGAAGTTAATATAATTTCATTATTTGGAGTAATAAATGCTCCATCACCTTTAGCTATTGAATCTTCATAGGGAATAATAAAACTCATTTTTTCATCTCCTTAACTATGTTGTTATATCATTAAAACAAATCTAATTATAGCGTTGCACAATAAATTATAATTTATAACCTAATCTAAATTAACAATAAACTCCTTTATTATTTTTAATAATTCTTTTGGTTTTTGTTCAAAATCATATAATTTCCAAGTAGTAATACTAGTTTAGTATTACACAATGATTCAATACTTTATATACTATAGAATCTTTTTTGTACTACTTCTTTTCTAAATTTACTATTAACATATACACACTTTGTTATTTTGGGATTTGCGATAATAGTTCAAAGAAAGATTCTAAGATATTCTTTCAAAATACATCATACCTTAAAATTAATAATTTATCTTCCACCCATAAAAATAATTATATACGAAAAAAAGATATATTTCTATATCTTTGACATGTACTGCATTTAGGATATGTAATGATACAATTGATGTGAAACAATTCTATATAAAAAAAGTGATTCAAGTT
>CAZMXJ010000037.1:0-7480 GCA_964570235.1 uncultured Clostridium sp.
ATTACTTAATTGTCCAACTCCTGATGACATTATCAAGATTTCTACTACTAAACTAGGTAATTTATTATCTAAGCACAGTAAAGGTAAATTTAATAAAAATACTGCTATTCACATTAAAGAAGTGGCTAAAGAATCTTTTGGTATTAAATTCACTACTGATGCTTGTTCGTTTGAAATCAAACAACTTATCAATCAAATAATTTTTTTAGAAAATCAAATTGATTAAGTTAGTAAAGAAATAAAAGAACTTTATAATAAATTAGATAATCATCTTTTATCAGTTCCTAGTGTTGGTGTTAATTTAGCTCCTGTTATTTTAGCTGAAATTGGAGATATAAATAACTTTGATAAACCTAGTAAATTGATTGCTTTTGCTGGCGCTGATCCTTCTGAAAATCAATCTGGTAATAAGTTATCCTCTAATGATAAAATTTATAAAAGAGGGTCTTCTTATCTTCGTTACTCGATTTATACGGCAAGTTTAGTTGCCATATTAAACGAACAAGAATTAATGGCATATTATGACAAAAAGATATCTAAAGGTAAGCACAATTTTGTTGCCGTAGAAGGCATTAGCCGTAAATTATTAACTATCATTTACTATATTCTTAAATAAGATAGAGATTATATAAGATACGACAATATCAAAGACAAACTTAACTAAATTTTTCAAAGAATTGAGCATTTTAGTTGTTTTTGTCATGCTTTAATTTAGATAAATTTATATTTTCAAACTTTATCATAAAATTTATCATTTTAGACTTGACTTATATATAGTTGTCTAATTAATATGTATGTTTATGATAAGTAAAAAACTACAATTATTAAAAAAATATAAATAAAAAAGATAGTTAACATTTTTTGTTTCACTATTCTTTAAACTTTACTACTCTTCATTTTTACTTGGTTTTAAATAATCTATAAATTTCTTACAATGAGATGTCATAACATTATTTTTTAGCAATATAATTCCAAAACTTATTTCATCTGTATCTGGTACAACTTTTATTTCAAATAATTTATTTTCTTTCAACTCTTCTTCAACATATAGTTTGGTAACATATCCAATTCCATATCCAAGGCGAATAAAATCTACAAGTAGATTAGAACTTGCGATATTCATTTTAGGTTCTATATTTATATTGTTTTCTTTTAAATATTTTTCTATGTTATCTCTTGAATTAGAAGGGGTTTTTTGAAGTAAGAGTGGGTAATTTACTAATTTTTTAATTTGTATAGTCTCATCTGACAAAAATGAATATTCTTCATTTGCTACAAAAATGTACTTAGTTTTGCCTAAATATATATAATTTAAATCATTATCTCTATTTTGTGGAAATTTACTTATAATTATATCTATTACTCCATTTTTTAATTGCTTAATTAAATCTTTAGTCGCATCAGTATAAATATCTATTACTATATTTGGATAAGTTTCATGGAATTTTTTTATATATTTAAGAAGATATTTTCTTGCTAAAGTTGTACTTATTCCTATTTTTATGGTTCCTTTATTTAAACTTTTATATTTACTAATTTCCTTTTCTGATTCAGAGAGTAAATTTAATGCTTGTTTAACATTTAAAAATATTTTTTCGCCATATTCATTTAATATAACTCCTTTTTTAGTTCGGATAAAAAGAGGATTACCTAACTCACTTTCTAAATTTTTAATATGTTTAGTTACTGCTGGCTGAGAAATATTTAAAATTTCACTAGCTTTTGTAATGTTTTTTGTTTCTGCAACAACATAAAATATTCTATATAATTCCAGATTAATCATAATAACCTCCAGTTATGGTGAATATAATTTTTTTGTATTTTAATTATAACATTTTTTTTAGTATAATATCAATATCTAGAAGTTTTGAGGTGGTAGTATGAGTGGTACAATTAAAGACGATGTTTCAAATATTTTATCTAAAGTTGATAGAAATAAGTATTCCCACGTTATTGTATGCATCAATCGTTTAAATGGGACTTTTTTCTTTAAATGTGTTGGAGTTAATGAAAATGTAGATGAAGAAGTTTTAAAAATAAGAGATCAAGGTATTTATGTAATGGTAAGTGTTGAAGAAATTGGTAATACTAAATCCGAAAAAAGAGATATGGCAAGTGAAGCATTAGATTATGCGACTATGATGCATGATGGGCAATATAGGAAAGATGGAACAGATTATATAAATCATCCAATTAGAGTTGCGAATTATGTTTCAGAGTTTATATCTTCTTTAAATATGGATGTTCTTTTAGCAAGCGCTTATCTGCATGATACCCTAGAAGATACAAAAGCATCTTATCATGATATTATAAGCAAGTTTGGGCCACAAATAGCAGGCCTTGTATTAGAATTAACTACTGATGAGGAAATGAAAAAATATCTTGGTAAAACAAAATATTTAGAAATTAAAATGAAGAATATGAGCAGTTGGGCTTTATTAATAAAGTTATGTGATAGATTAGATAATGTCTCAGATTTAATGACAAGTAGTGAAAACTTTAGAAATAGGTATGCAAGAGAAACGGTTGATATTTTAAATTACCTACTTAGTAATAGAGAACTTAGTGATACTCATATAAACATTATAAAAAGTATTTTGTCAAGATTAAATAAATGCAGTGTTGAAAGTAATGATTTTATGATGAAGGTAAAAACTGCTGATGAGAAGGTAAAAGCATTAGCGTAGTGTTTACAAGCTTATTTATGTCGATTTGTGTAAAATGAAAGTATGCCGATTGACATATTTTTTTTAACTTTATATAATGAATAAGAATGGAGGAAAAAATGGAAAAAATTAAATTTGTTCAGGTTGGTTGTGGGAAAATGGCTGTATATACTATGAAATATGCGATAGAAAATGGTATGGAAATAGTTGGTGCAGTTGATATAAATCCTAATATTGTAGGTAAAGATGTAGGAACTATTATAAATACTTCTGATGCGGGAGTTAGTGTTAGAAATGTAAGTGAACTTGATGCATTACTTAAAGAATGTAAACCTAATGTCGCTATTGTAACAACTATGAGTTTAATGAAGGATGTAAAAGATGTTCTTATGATTTGTGCTCAAAATGGTGTAAATGCAATTACAACTTGTGAAGAAGCATTTTATCCTATGAATTCTTCTCCTCTAGTTACTGAAGAATTAGATAGAGTTGCAAAGATGAATAATTGTACTATTACAGGTAGCGGATATCAAGATGCATTTTGGGGTAATTTAATTACAACTATCGCAGGTGCAACTCATAATATTACAATGATTAAAGGATCATCATCTTATAATGTAGAAGACTATGGTATAGCTCTTGCAAAGGCACATGGAGCAGGTCTTACAATGGAAGAGTTTGATAAAGAAGTAGCGAGTGCGGATAACATTAGTGAAGAAGAAAGAAATAGTTTAATACAGAATGGAGAGTTTCTTCCTAGTTATATGTGGAATACTAATGGTTGGTTATGTGATAAGTTAGGATTAACTGTGGTTAGTCAAACTCAAAAATGTATACCAACTACTAATGATGAAGATATTTATTCATCTACATTAGGTATGACAGTTAAAAGAGGGGATGCGACTGGAATGAGTGCGGTTGTTACTACTGAAACAAAAGAAGGAATTACAATTGTAAGTGAATGTATTGGAAAAGTATATTCTAAAGATGATTGTGATAAGAATGAGTGGACAGTTTATGGTGAGCCTAATACTACATTTGTAGTAGAAAGACCGGGTACAGTAGAACTTACTTGTGCAACTATAGTAAATAGAATACCTGATTTATTAGAAAGTGATGCTGGTTTTGTCCCAACTTCTAAGATGGGTGAACTTAAATATAAAGTAAATAAATAGAAGAACTATGTTTCTTTTATTTTTTTTGTTATTTGCACTCCTTGTTAGTCTTATAGAATTAGTTTAATAATTTATAGTCGCAAGAAGATATTTAATAAAGATGATATCACTTAATTACAAGTTGCTAAAATGTCCATTGAGAAAAAGTGGTAAAAGTGGCAAAAATTTTCAATGAAATATAAAAATTGAATAGGTGATTAATAATTTAAAAGTAAAAAAAATCATATGATTATGTTAATCAAAGTGATTCTTTTATTTTTGATGAATATCTAATTGTGGGAAAGGAATTTCTATCTTATTTTTATCAAATGCATTTTTTATGTTTTCTTGTAAATCAAAGTATGTAGTCCAATAATCTTCTTTTTTTACCCATACTTTTACTGCAAATACTAAAGAGCTATCAGCTTGTTTATAAAGTCTTACTATTATATCTTTATCTTTTAATATAGAATTAGTTTTATCAATAACTTCATTTATTATAGTCTTTACTTTATCAATTTTTGAATCATATGAAACACTGAATTCTAAATCTAATCTTCTTTCTTTGTTTGTACTATAATTTACTATTTCACTATTTAATAGTTTACCATTAGGTAGTTGTATCTCTTTATTATCAACAGTTGTAATAATAGTATAAAACATGGTTATTGCTTTAACAGTTCCTTCTCTTCCTTCTGCTTCAATGTAATCACTAACTTCAAATGGTTTAAATATTAAAAGCATTAATCCACCAGCTAAATTAGATAAACCTCCTTGAAGTGCAAGACCAACTGCAACACCACAAGAACCTATAATAGTTATAAAAGATGTAGTTGGAATACCTATAATAGATGCAGCTACTACTAGTAGTAGTATTTTTAATGAAATAGATAGTATACTTATTACAAATCCTTTTGCGGTATTATCTAGTTTTGCAAATTTACTTTCTTTCTTTAATTTTTTCTCCAATATTTTTATTAATTTAAAGCCAATAACAATTATAGCTATCGCAATTAATAATTGAATACTTAAATCAAATATCTTGTTTAATAATTTTTCAATTGTTTCCATATTTTATATCCTCCTTGTAAATTAATAATATCATATATGACATTTTTCTTCAATTTACTTTCTACATTAATAAATAAATGTTATAATTAAAAAGGTGATGTTATGAAAGATAAAATATTATTGATATTAAAAGGTTTTGTACTAGGTATTGCAAATATTATTCCGGGGGTAAGTGGAGGTACACTTGCAATTACTCTAGGGATATATGAGCGTCTTATTGGGACAATTAGTCATTTCTTTAAAAATGTTAAAGAACACATTAAATTTGTCATTTTTTTAGGAATTGGAATTATATTATCTTTATGTTTATTTAGTAATGTTATTGGATATTGTTTAGATAATTATGCATTTGCGACTATACTTTTCTTTATTGGAATTATATTAGGTGGAGTGCCTTTATTATTTAAGAAAGTAAAAGGTACTATGAATGTTAGTAATTTTGTTATATTTTTAGTAGCGTTTTCTATAGTAATCTTTATGACATTTATGAGTGTAGGTGATAAGAATGTTTCTTTAGATACTCTTAACATGGGTAAAATACTATTACTATTCATTAGTGGAGTAGTCGCATCTTCTAGTATGCTTCTTCCTGGTATAAGCGGTTCATTTGTACTTATGCTTTTAGGTTATTACTACCCAATTGTTAATGCGATAAGAGGTCTTACTAAGTTTCAAGATTTATTTCATAATGTAATTATTTTAGGTATTGCAGGAGTTGGAATTTTAGTTGGTATTGTTATTGCTGCTAAGTTAATAGAGTGGTTACTTGATAAACATGAAGTACCAACTTATTATGGAATTATAGGTTTTGTTATTGCATCTATAATTTCAATATTTATTACTGCATTATCAAGTATAGGAAATATATATGAGATAATTATTGGAATAGTTTTATTATTATTAGGAATGTTTTTATCAAATTTTATAGGTGAAAGGTAGAATTTATGAACGAAGATATTATAAAAGAAATTAGTATAGATTTAAATGTATCTGTTAAACAAGTAGAAAGTACTCTTAATTTATTAAGTGAAGGTAATACTATACCTTTTATTGCAAGATATAGAAAAGAAGTTACTGGTAACTTAGATGAAGAACAAATTAGAAAGATTAGTGATGTTTATGAATATCAAGTTAACTTGTTAAAAAGAAAGGAAGATGTAATAAGGCTTATTGATGAAAAAGGGCTTCTTACAGATGAACTTAAAACTGATATTATGAAGTGTTCAAAATTAGTTGAGATAGAAGATATTTATAGACCATTTAAAGAGAAAAAGAAAACTAAGGCAACTGAAGCTATTAAGAATGGTTTAGAGCCTTTAGCTAAAATCATTATGTCTTTTCCTAAAAATATAACTGGTATAGAGAAATTCTTAAATGAAAATGTTAAGACAAAAGAAGATGCTTTAACTGGCGCTAAGTATATTATTGCAGAATGGATAAGTGATAATGCTTTTTATAGAAAATGGATTAGAAATTTTATGTTTAATAATGGTAATATTGTTTCTAATATAAAGAAGAATGCGGTTGATGAAGAGAAAGTATATGAAATGTATTATGAATACAAAGAAGCAGTCAAGTATATTAAACCTCATAGAGTTCTTGCTTTAAATAGGGGTGAAAAAGAGAATATTTTAAGTGTAAAGATAGATTTTGATGAGGATAAAGTAATAAGTTATTTAAATGATAAGATGATTAAATCAAGTGATAGTGAAAGTGTCGAACTTGTAAAAGATGCAATAATAGATAGTTTAAATAGATTAATATTTCCTAGTGTAGAAAGGGAAATAAGAAGTGAGTTAACTGAAATTGCTAGTGAGAAATCAATAGAAGTATTTATGGATAATTTAGAGCATTTATTACTAACTCCACCTATGAAAGATAAAATGGTACTTGGACTTGATCCTGCATTTAGGACTGGTTGTAAACTAGCTGTTGTAGATTATACTGGTAAGTTTATTAATAAAAGTGTAATTTATCCACATGAACCTAAAAATGAGTATGAAAAGTCTAAGAAAATAGTATTAGATATTATAGATAAATATAATATAGATATTATTGCAATAGGTAATGGAACAGCATCTAGAGAATCTGAAAAATTTATTTCTGATGTAATAAAAAAGTCATCTAGAAATGTACAATACATTATTGTTAATGAAGCAGGAGCGTCTGTTTATTCTGCTAGTAAACTTGCAATAGATGAATTTCCAGATTTGCATGTTGAAGAAAGAAGTGCAATATCTATCGCAAGAAGATTACAAGATCCTCTTTCAGAACTTGTTAAAGTTGATTCAAAAAGTATAGGTGTTGGTCTTTATCAACATGATGTCGTTGAAAAAAGATTAAATGAATCT
Organism: uncultured Clostridium sp.; assembly: GCA_964570235.1. GTDB lineage: Bacteria > Bacillota_I > Bacilli_A > RF39 > UBA660 > CAG-1193. Next base: position 7,243 of record CAZMXJ010000037.1, read on the forward strand.
TTAGACTTTGTTGTTACAAAAGCAGTTAACCAAGTTGGAGTAAATATTAATACAGCAAGTCCATCTTTATTAAAGTATGTGTCAGGATTAAATAAAAAAGTTATCGATAAGATAATAGATTATAGAGAAAAGAATGGTAAGTTTGTATCAAGAGAAGAACTTAAAAAGAAGAAACTATTGTCAGATAAAACTTATGAGCAATCTATTGGTTTTATGAGAATTGTTGATGGTATAAACC
>CAZMXJ010000038.1:0-7455 GCA_964570235.1 uncultured Clostridium sp.
AATAATAGTTGGTGATATTATTGTAGATATTAATAAAAGTACCATTGTTACTACTTTCAAGATTCTCATATTTTCTTTTTTAGTAATATATTTTATAGCTATTTCTCCATAATAATACCCTCCTATTATTGTAGAAAATGCAAATAAAATTATTGATAATGTCAGTATTAATCCTCCAAAACTTCCAAGGTGATATATAAATGCATTTCTAGTTATTTCTATTCCATTTATATTTGCTATATTAAGTGTAGTATAAGGTGACAATATTACTACAAATGAGGTTAGTGTACTTACTATAAATGTATCAAAATTTATTCCGAATACTTGAACTAGTCCCTGTTCTTTCTCACTTGAATTTGAAGATGATGCGGATGCGATTCCTCCTGTTCCAAGCCCAGCTTCTGTTGAAAATATTGATTTTGTACATCCTACTATTAATCCTGTTATAAAACTTTTTTTATTAAATGCTTCTTTTATAATAAGTAATATTACATCATCTATAAGTGATATATTTTTAATTAATATTATTAAACATGTAATTATGTATATTAATGAAATAATTGGTACTAATTTAGATACTACATCAGCAATTTCTTTTACACCTTTAAATATTACTAATCCTGTTAAAATTACAATTATAATTCCTACTATTATTGAGGGAATTGGTATAATCTCAGTTACAATTTTACTAATTGTATTTGACTGTATTGGAAGAAACCCAAATATATATGCAACTACAAATATTAAAGCATAAATCATTGCCATATTATACTTTTTAAGTCCCATACTCATATAATAAAATGGTCCACCCTCATAGTAACCATCATTTAATTTTTTCCTATATTTTATTGAAAGCATAGACTCAACCATAGTATTTGAAGAACATATAAGAGTTATTATCCACATCCAAAAAATACTACCAACACCGCCTACATATATAGATAGTACTACTCCAGAAAGAGATCCAACACCTATACGGGACGCTAAAGAAATACACAACGATTGAAATGAAGATATTCCATTATTATCACTTTTTAACATTACTTTAATTGCTTTTATCATATTAAAATGTTTAAACTTTAGTTTTATCGTAAAATATATACCAGTAATAACTAAAACAACTATTCCAACCATTTCCATCGTATCACCTAATTAAATATATGAAAAAAATATTCTAAATTGACTTTTTTATAATTATAGATATAATATTAACCACATGAGAGGAATATTTATTATGATTATAAAAGAAAAATTAATGTTAATATTTAAAAAAACCGAAAATGGTTTTAAATATGATGATTCTGAAGTAGTCGATTTAAAAGAAAAAGTTGATATGTTTATATATTGGTATTATAGAAATATGGTTTCAGGTAAATATACAATTAGAGGTTTGGTAGATAAACCTATTGAAATGAGATATTTTATTGAAAAAATGGCAGTGTGGTATGAACTTAGATATCCTTCATATGAAATTAATAGATTAATGCCTGGTTCTGATCAAGAACAATCTAAAATTGATGATATTATGTTTAAAGATAATGTATATTTAAATGAAACATTAGGTGTTGATAATGACGCTAAAGATTTAAAATGGAGTAAATTTTATGACTTCAATACTTTCTTTAAATCATTACCTTGTGAAGAAGCTCATTTACTTACCAAACCAACATATCCAAACTATGTTTATTTGGGTAAATCATGTTATTTATACCTTGACTCATATGGTTATGTACAAAGAGCGGAATGCCTTAGTGAATATACAAATCAAATTATGGAAGAAGATGATGTAGAGGGTTTACATGTTAAAGATGTTGTTCCATTATTAAATAAAAATAATATTAATCTTGATAAAGATAGTAATGTGATGAATACTATTGAATATTTTGATAAAAGAAAATATCAATTAGAAAAAATGCTTGATGCTGTTATGTATAGAATTATTGAAAGAGGTGGAAATAGAATTGGCCCTAGAAGAGGCTTGCTATTTGCGAAAGAATTTGGAAGAAATATTGATATTCCTATGATGTGTGGTATAGATTGGTCAGATCCTGGGCTTGAAGATTTTATAAATGAATACATAAATGCTGGTGGAAATGAAAATTTAGTATGCTATGAAAATTATTTTAATAGAATTTATAAATCCGGATTAGATACTATATCTATTAGTGATATTATTCATCCTAAAAAAGATAATGATGAAAAAACATTAATAAAGAAATAAAATTATTGTAATTGTTAACTTTGTTTTAAAGTTAACTTTTTTTATTAAATAACTTATTGCGACCTTGTTTTATGTGCTACTAAAATAAAACTAGCCAGGCCTTTAGTCAAAATAAAAAAGGCTTATAAACTAAACCTTATTTATGATATTCTTCATTATTAATTATTTTATAACTTCTATATAGTTGTTCTAAAAATAAAAGTCGAAATAATTGATGTGGAAACGTCATTTTAGAAAATGATAACTTGTAGTTAGATAACTTCTTTATTTCTTCATCTAATCCATAAGAACCACCAATTATAAAAGTTATATTACTATGAGTTATTGTAGTTTTTTCAATCAACTCTGATAATTCAATAGAAGATAATTCTTTTCCATCTATTTCTAAAGTAACAATAAATGACTTAGGATTTATCTTTTTCAATATTTTATCAGCTTCTTTTTTTAAAGTTTTTGCTTTATCAAAAGACTCATCTTCTAACTCAATTAACTCTACCTTAGTAAACTTTGATAATCTTTTTAAATAATCATCTATGCCTTCTCTTATATACTTTTCTTTTATTTTCCCTACTGTAATAATCGTAATCATACTTCTACTAACTCCGTTGGTTCTTTTTGTCTTGCAACAATTACTTTATTTACTCTTCTATTATTTTCTCTTTCATTAAATTCTTGTAGTGCGAGTGTTTCTAAATTATTCACTTCACTAAGATGTGCTAGTATAACAGTGCTTGTATTATCACCTATAAATTCTGATAAATATTCTGAACTCATCTTATTTGATAAGTGTCCTTTATCACTCCATACTCTTTGTTTTAAGTGATATGGGTAAGGTCCTTCTTCAAGCATCTCTATATCGTGATTACTTTCCATTATATATATTTTTTTATTCTTAAGCATATCAAAATATTTACTATTTATATAACCTGTATCTGTTATATATACTAATTCATCTTGTAATATATATCCATATGACACTACGTCATGAGATGTTTTAAACACTTTTACACTTATATCTTTTATAGTCATTTCTTTAGTTAAATAAACTATATTTTTTGAATCAACTTCAACATCCATTTTTGGACTTATATATACTTTAGTCTTATACTTTCTAGCAAATGTCTTCAATCCCTGTATATGATCATTATGAGTATGTGTAATTAAAATCGCATCTATTGAAGAAGGTTCTACACCCATTTCTTTTAGTTTTTCTTCAACATATATACATCTCATACCAATATCTATTAAGATTCTTGTATCTTTATCTTCTACATATGTAACATTACCCTTTGAACCACTTGCTAAAACTTTTACTTTCACTTATATCACTCATCTTTCTTATATCCAATAAATGTACTTGTATTCTTCTTAAATAACAATTCAACTGTTTTAGTAACACCACTTCTATTCTTACCTATAATAAATTCTACTACACTGTTATTGTCATCCATTCTTGCCTCTTTATTATAATAATCATCTCTATAAAGGAATGCAACTATATCGGCATCTTGTTCTATAGAACCTGATTCTCTTAAGTCACTCATAAGAGGTCTCTTATCTTCTCTTCCTTCAACTGCACGAGAAAGCTGTGCACATGCGATTATTGGAACTTTTAATTCTAGAGCTAACTTCTTTAATTCTCTTGATATTTCTGCGACTTCCTGTTGTCTATTACCTGCATACTTTGAAGTTGTAGATACAAGTTGTAGATAGTCTATTACAATCATAGCAAGACCATGTTCTTCTTGCGCAAGTCTTCTACATTTTGCTCTTATTTCTCCTATACTTATTCCCGGAGTATCATCTATCTTTATGTGAGTTTCTGCAAGCTGACTTATAGCTTCATTTACTCTTTTCCAGTCATTGTGTTCTAATTTACCCGTTCTAATCTTATAACCATCTATCTGTCCAGCTGATGAAATCATTCTCATTGCTAACTGATCTGCACTCATTTCTAGGTTAAATATAGCAACATTCTTCTTTGTATAAGTAGCAACATTTACTACCATATTTAAAACAATCGCAGTCTTTCCCATACCTGGCCTTGCTGCTAAAATTATTAATTCATTTTCATGAAATCCAGTAGTAACTTTATCTAAATCGTAAAATCCAGTAGGAACACCTGTTATTTCTCCCCCATTTTCAGATAACTTTTCTAGGTTGCTTTGAGCCTGTGATAGAGCCTCTTGTATAGGTTTAAATTCAGATGTCTTTCTATTTTTTACTACATTAAGTATTTTTCTTTCTGCATCATCTAAAGTTTCATTTATAGTAGAATCTCCCATATATGCTTCAGATATTATACCTGTAGCGGTATCTATTAAACTTCTTAATACTGCTTTTTCATTTACTATATTTATATAATAATCAACATTTGATGCGGTTGGTACAGAATTTACTATTTCAAGCAAGTAATCTACATCCCCTACTTGTGATAATAATTTCTTTGATTTTAATCTATCAGTTACTGTTGTTATATCTACTGCTATACCTTGTGAATATAATTCTTTTAATACCTCAAATATCTTACTATGCGAATCAATAAAAAAAGATTCTGGCATTAAATCTTCACATACCTTCTGTAATGCCGATTTTGATATAAATGCTGCGCCTAAGACAGACTGTTCTGCTTCTAAATTATGTGGTTGTACTTTTGGATTCATATGCCACCTCTATTCCTTATTTAATACAATTTCTAATTCTGCTATAACTTTCTTATGTAATTCTATTTTTACAAAATGATGTCCAAGAGAAGATATTGGAGTATCTAATATTATTTTCTTCTTATCTATCTTATACCCTAATTTATCTAATTCATCCTTAATTTGCTTTGAAGAAATACTTCCAAAAACTCTATCTTCTTTACCAGTTTTTACTTTAAAACTAATCTTCTCTTTTTTTAGTTTTTCTTTAATTTTATTCGCTTCTTCAATATCTTTTTCTTCTTGAATCTTTCTTTCTTTAATCTCATCATTTAATCTTTTATTACTAGTCTCTGTATAAGGAACTGCATACTTATTTTTAATCAAATAATTCATTGCATATCCGTCTTTTACTTCTTTTATTTCATCTTTCTTTCCTTGACCTTTTACATCTTTTATAAATATTACTTTCATCTTACGCCTCCTAAAAACTCTAGTAATTCATTTTTAACTTCTTCCACTGTTTTTCCTGATACTCTTGTTGCAGCAGCTGTTTTATGACCACCACCATTAAAATTACTCATTATATCTTCAACATCAATATTTCCAAGTGATCTAGCACTTATTCCAACTGTATCTTCATCTATTCTAGCAATTACAAAGGCTGCCTCTATATTATTGAATGTTAGTAACACATCACATGCTTTTGCTAGTTCAGTTGATGAGTACTTATTATCAGATGAAGTAACTGCAAATTCATTATAAAATTCAGTTGCAAGAGTTAATTTTTGTCTTCTTTTAAACTCATTAAAATTTTGTTTCAATAGATATTGTGCCTCTTTATTATCTGCTCCAAACTTATATAACATAGATGTATAAACATGAGTTTTTTCAGTTGTTTTTAACAAAAAGCCATTAGTATCTATATATATACCTGCAAGCATTATAGTAGCCATTTCTGCTGGTATATATATATTTAATTCATTTACTAAATCTAAAACTATTTCAGTCGCACTAGAAGAGAAAATATCAACATATTTATATGCACAGTCATCAATACCATCACTTGTTTCAATATGATGGTCTATTACTATTTTATTTTTTATATCTAATAATTTCTCATTTTGTACTCTTTTATTTTCACAAGTATCTGTTACTACTAGTAGTGATTTACTACTAAACTTTTCTATATCAGAGCATTTAATTGGAACAACTACCTTTTTTATAGTAGCAAGAGCTCTTTTTACTTCATTAGTAACTTCTTCATCATCTATCACAATATAAGCATTTTTACCAAGACTATTTGTGACATAATATATTCCAAGAATAGAACCCAAAGCGTCTAAATCTATATTTTTATGTGCAGTTATATACACTTCATCAGATGATTTAATCAATGCCTCTATTTTTAAAAAGTCTATCACAATATCACATCCTTCGTGTATATATTATACAATAAAGAAATAAAAAAAAGAAGATTATTACTTCTTAATTACCATTTAATTACACATTTTTTTAAAATAAAATCACTGATAAAGTGGCATTATAAATATACATTAATTATAAAAATTTAATACTATTTCTTTATCAAAATATAAATTTACTTTCCCATATTATAAAATTCAGAAATTATTAACAAGATTACTAGACTTTTTTTAAATTAAAACCTTATCTATTTATGTCTTTTCAATTTTTTTGTTTTTACAAAATCTATCAATTCTTCTCGATGTTGTTTATCACGAATATATTGCTTTATACTTTCTTTAGGAATAATATCATATGCACCATGATAATTTTTATAAACTGGTGCCCATGGTCCATCTGGACTATGTGTATAATCAATCATTGTTTCAGTAGATATATCTATTGTATTATCAACTACTTTGTTGATTAGTTCCTTTTCTTCTGGGGTAAGCGAATAAATCCCAGCATCTCGTATCGGACACATATCACCTTCCTGCCATACAAGAAAATAATTATATATTTGAGGAATAACAGGACCATTAGGCCATGCCACAAAATCCTCAGTAATCATTTTACTTTCATCATGATCCGCATACCAAAAAAGTTGACATAGATATAAAATCTTCTGAAGGCGTCTGCCATTAAGACTAACTCTGGGTAATCCCTGTTCCGCTCTCCACATATTGTGTGAATTAGTTCTATTAATAATTCTATTTGCTACAGCAATACATTTTGGTATTTTTTCATTATGTTTTTCAAATTCTTCCATACGATAAAATCTCCTCTTTTTAATAATGTTTTTTATTATACCATAAAAATATGATTTCAATTAATCAATTATTTTTATTTTTAATCAACTATACATTTTTTCTAATATAAAAACCACTTATAAAGTGGCATTATAAATCTTCAAGTTCTCCCTTTGCATTCTCTACAAATAATGGTAATAATCTTGTAACTAATTCTTTATCATTTAATTCTACAAGTTCATCATTATCTTGATAACAAAATTTTAAATTTGAATTATCATTTTTATCTATTAAGTAAAAATAATTCTTATCATCTACATTTACTTTACTAACTACAACATATTCATTATTATCATCTAAAGTTAAAGTATCTTTTATA
>CAZMXJ010000039.1:0-7320 GCA_964570235.1 uncultured Clostridium sp.
AAGGAGGATGTTTTATGATAAATGGAGGTTACTTGATACCTGCAAATACAAAAAAAGGACAATTAATTTTTGGATTATTTACTCCACCAGATTTAATTTTGTTAGGTTGTGGAGTGGCAGTTTCTTTAATACTACTTTTAATACTTGGTGCAACGGATACAGTTAATTCTATAATAAGTCTATTACCGGGTTTAATTTGTGGATTCTTAGTCATGCCTGTTCCAAATTATAGAAATGTTATCACGTTTATTAGGTCTATGCTTAGCTTCTATTTGGATCAGCAAAAGGAATATAAATGGAAAGGTTGGTGTTTTTATGAGTACTCGAGGGAAAGGAAATAAGTATACTGAAGGGTGGTTACCTATTAAAAATATTTCTAATGGAATGATAATTTTAGATAATAATGAAAAGGTAACTGGTGTGAAAATTACTCCTAGAAATATATTTATAATGGATGAAGATTCACAACAAGCGATTATTCGATCTTTAAATAATTTCTATAACACACTTGACTTTGAGTTTTGGCTAGTTGTTTCGGATCGTGTTGTTGATATATCACTTTATCAGTCACAATTACAATTGCTTTATAATAATGTTGCAAAGCCTAAGCTAAGAAAATTAATTATGCAAGATATAAATAAAGGAAATTATTTTATGTCTAATAATGTTGTTGATACAGAATACTATTTATTGTTTAGAGAAAAAAATCCTGAATTAATTCAAAAGAGACTTAGAGCTTTAGTTAATGGGTTTGCATCTTGCAATTTAAATTCAATGCAAGCTACCAATGAAGATCTTAGAACTTTAATAGAAAATTTTCTTAATGGGGGAGTTAGAACTCAATTTGGGACGGTGATGCCAGTATGAATATTAAATCAGAGTTAGCACCTAAGAGTATTGAATTTAGAAATAATAATTTTATAATGAGTGATAAGTACTGTACTATATTAACTGTAGTTTCTTATCCTAGATTAATAGGTGAAGGTTATTTATCTTCTTTAACTAGCATGGCAGGTATAAAACTTGTAATAAGACATATGCCAGTACCATTTTCTAGTATGCAAAAGATGATAAATAAACAAATTGCAGATTTGAGACAGAGATATACAGAGGAAAACGATAAAACACTTAAGGAAAAAATCAGACAGGATGTAGAATCTTTAGAATTTTTCGTCTCACAACTTGCATCATCACAAAGTAGGATTTTTGATTTTCAAATGCACATTCTTATAATGGCAAATACAGAAGAAGAATTAAATAACAAAAAAATTAGTGTAAAGAATTATTTGGAAGCAATGGATATGAGAGCTATACCATTGAGATTTGAACAAGAAAAAGTTCTAAAGTCAATGTTGCCAATATTCCCTAAAACTAGGGAAGTAGCAGATTTAGAGAGTAGGATAGGAACTCCAATTCCTTCTAATACAGTTGCTGCTATGTATCCATTTATATTTGATAGTATAAAGGATGAAGGATTGTCTACATTATTGGGAGTCGATTTTTCAGGAGGAGTAATTTTATTTAATCAATTTTTATTCCAAGTAAGGAAAGAAAACAATAGAAATAATGCTAATTTAGTTATATTAGGTACATCAGGTAGTGGTAAGAGTACAAGTGCTAAATTAATTTTAAGAGGTCATATTAGGAATGATTATCAAATAGTTGCTATAGATCCTGAGGGCGAACTTGAAGAAATGACGAAATTATATGATGGAAATTTTGTTGATTTGGGTAAGGGTGGAGAATTTGGAATGATTAATCCACTTGAAATTGTAATTGATGCTGATGAAGAAGAAATCAAGCAAGGCTTGGGATATACAGTATTAACTAAATCACTTCAATTTTTGAAGGCTTTTATGAGGTACTATGATCCTTCAATTACTGAGGATTTATTGACGTTATTCAGTGAAGTAGTACAAGATACATACAAAAGATTTGGTATAGATTTTAACACCGATTTTAGTAAACTTACATCTAATGATTATCCAACATTTTCAGATGTATACGCTACTATAAAAGGAAGACTTTCTCAATATATGGAAAAAAATAATGAACAAGATATATTAGAAAGGCTAGAAATTAAAATAAGACCTCTTACAAAAGAACTTAAATATTATTTTGATGGCCATACAACAATTACTGGGAATACCCACTTTATCGTATTTAATATAAAAGAATTAATGAATTCAGAAGTTAATATACGTAATGCTTTATTCTTTAATGTTTTGAAGTATGCATGGAGTTTATGTCTAAACAAAAATGAAAACACGGTATTATCAGTAGATGAGGCACACGTATTGCTAGGTGCAAATAATTCACTTGGGGCAGATTTCTTAGCTCAAGTTCAAAGACGTGCTCGTAAATACAATACTGGTTCAATAATAATTACTCAACAGCCAAGTGATTTCTGTGATCCAAGTGTAATAACACAGGGTAAAGCTATATTTGATAATGCTTCTTATTATCTAATTATGGGTTTAAAAAAACAAGCAGTAGAAGATTTGTCATTGCTCATTGATTTAAATGATAATGAAAAAGAAAGTATAAAAAGGTATAGTCAAGGAGAAGCACTATTCGTGTGTGGTAGTAGAAGAGTAAGAATGAATGTTGTAGTTACGCCTGAAGAATTAGAATCATTTGGTGAAGGTGGAGGCTTATAAAACTAGGTAGGTTGATATAAATGCGTTATTTTATCGAAAGAACATTAAAATTTATATATTCAAAAAGAAAGCAAATAATATTTGCTCTTTTTGCTGTTGTGGGCTTTGTTTTAGATAAAGATAACTCTTTGGGTGTATCGAAATCTGTAGTTTCTGCAGTAGTTGGAACAGCCGCAGTGGCAGGAGGAACTGCAGCAGCAGGAGGAACCGCAGCAGCAGGAGGAACAGCCGCAGCAGCAGGAACTGCAGCAGCAGGAGGAACTGCAGCAGCAGGAGGAACTGCAACAGCAGGAGGAACTGCAACAGCAGGAGGAACTGCGACAGCAGGAGGAACCGCCGCAGCAGGAGGAACCGCCGCAGCAGGAGGAACCGCCGCAGCAGGAGGAACTACAGCTAGTAGTACAGGTGCTAAAGTTAGCAGTTCAAGTGTTGGTACAAGTATAAATAATAGTGTTCCAAAGAATACTAATCCTAAGTTTAATAATTCTAGTACTTTAAGTAGTGGCTCAGTAAATCAGTCAGACTTAAAAAGTCCTTCAAGTAGACTTGATGAATCTACGAGTTCTGCTTCCAAAAAAGCAGCCTCAAAGTCAAGTGTAGAAACTGAAACTAAAGATAGTAAAAATAGTAGATTAAGTCCTGAACTTAATAAAAAGAATAAAGAAGATGAAGATGAAGACGATGGAAATTTAGATGATGCAACTAAAGAAATAACAAAGTCATCAGGTGGAGCTATTGTAGGATGCTTGTTTACTTCAATAATATTGATTATATTTGCAGTACCAATAATGTTATTGTTATTGATAAATCCAACGTCGTCTGTTATGTCACAGATTGATTGTTCAGTTTACAATGGTAGTGATTGTGTAGAACAATCTTCAACTGGGGGTTTTCTTAATAAATTAAAAAATTTATTTAGCTATGGTTCATTTGCAACAAATGCCGAAGTAGTAACAGAGAAAATTACAAATGTATATGAAAAGATAAAAGAAGAAGGCTTTACTATCGACTTACCATTATTGAGTTCGAGTATGTTTATGGATAGTGAAAATTTAAAGACAGAACTTGATTCTAATGGACAAATTTCTATTACTGACGATATGATGGAAAGACTTGAATATTTAGAAGAACTTGCAAGATTACAAATGATTGAAGATTATGTTATTTATACATGTAATGTTAAAGTAGTAGATGGAGAAACAATATATTATAAAGAAACAAACTATGAAGAAATAGATCCAGATACATTAGAAGAAGGAGAATGTGACGAGTCTACAGTTGGTGAGACGTTTAAGGAAGTGGATTATCATTTCGATTTGGAAGAATATTATATAAGGTTAGAAGAAAGTGAATTACTCGATTTAATATATAAAGATTATGTAGAATCAGATAGTATAATAATTTCTAAAATAAAGAATCAATATAATTTATATAATTCACTTAATCTTATAAGAAAAGATGATGAAGAATATGGTAATGTACCTCTAACATTGTTGTATGATACAAATGTTAATTTACAGACACCATTAAAAGGTTGGTATTATATAACTTCACCATTTGGTATGAGAGATGGTGAGTATGCAGGTATGCATACTGGTATAGATTTAGTTGCAAACGATAAAAATATATATTCAGCAGGAGATGGAGTTGTTACTAGGTCTAATGTTGAAACTGAGGGTGGAAATGTAGTTGAAATAACCCACACATCTAGTAATGGAGTAAGTTATGTTACCCAATATGCACATTTGAGCCAAAGGTTAGTTAGTAAAGGAGACATTGTTAAATCTGGTGATATTATTGGAATTATGGGTGATACTGGTACGTTAGCATCAGGAGTACATTTACACTTTTCAATGTGGGTAAAAGAACCATATGAGTTGCTTAATCCAAAAAATTTGTTTAGTGGAGCAAGTAATTATTGATTTTACTTTATTAATTATCTCTTTTTTGATATAATAACGATGACTATTTTATAGGAGTGATAATATGAAATTAAAATTTAAAGCAGAAGCAAAAGATATATTATATTTTGTATTGTTTACAATTTTTCTATTTTATTTGATTGCAGTTGGTGTTGGTAATATAACTAGTATATCTAAGACAGGTAAATTTGTTGGCTTTAATCCACTTCCGGGGTTATCTAGTGAAAATATTTTTGGTACATTACTATTCTTCTTTATAGCAATTTGTGCAATAATTGCTTTAGTATCTTCATACTTTTTTGAAAGAGAAGTTGGATTTGGATTTTCAAGAGAAAAAAAGCAAGGTGGTGGATACTCTAAATGGGCTAAGGTCAATGATATTAAAAATGCTATAGGGGTTAAAGAAGTAAATGAAAGTGATCATACGTATGAAGCAGCAGGAGTGCCACTTTACGCAGAAAAGGGTAAAATATGGGTAGATGATGGGGAAAGTCACTCACTTATTATCGGTTCTACTGGTAGTGGTAAAACTTATTGCATAGTAAATCCTTTGGTTCATATTCTAGCAAAACATAGCGAATCAATGGTTATAACTGACCCAAAGGGAGAAATTTATGAGAATAATGCTGAATTTTTAAGAGATAGAGGATATAAAATAGTACTTTTAAATTTCAGAAATCCACAAAGAGGAAATATGTGGAATCCACTTACACTTCCTTACAAACTATATAAAGAAGGTAATTTTGATAAATGTAATGAATTACTAAGAGATTTAGCAATAAACATTTTGCATGATGAAAAGACAGATGATCCATTTTGGCAAAACACGTCTGCTGACTACTTTGTTGCACTTGCACAAGGATTGTTTCAAGATGCAGATGAAAAATGTATTAATATTGATTCTATTATTCAAATGCTTACAGTTGGTGAAGAAAAGTATGGTGCTTCAACTTTTGCAAAAGAATATTTTAAGATGAAAGATAGTCGTAACCCGGCATATGTTAATGCTGCTGGTACAATTGATGCTCCTAATGATACGAAAGGTAGTATCATATCTGTGTTTAGACAAAAAATTAATATATTTGCAATGGCAGAGAACTTATCAGAAATGTTGTCTAAGAGTGATTTTGATATGAGGGATATTGGTAGAGAAAAAACGGCGGTATTCTTAATTATTCAAGATGAGAAGAAGACATATCACGCTCTTACTACAATATTTGTTAAGCAATGCTATGAAAGTTTAATTGATGTAGCTCAAGAATCAGGTGGTAAATTAAAAGTTAGAACTAATTTTATACTTGATGAATTTGCTAATATGCCTGAACTTAAAGACGTAACTACTATGATTACAGCTGCACGTTCTAGACAAATCAGATTTAACTTGATTATTCAAAACTTTGCTCAGTTGAATCAAGTTTATGGTAAAGAAAATGCAGAAACAATTAAAGGTAACTGTACTAATATGATTTATTTATTAAGTAGTGAGCTTAATGCACTTGAAGAAATAAGTAAGTTATGTGGAGATGTTAAAGTTAAAGGTAAAGGAAAAGATAAGCCTGATGAAACAAGACCACTTATTACAGTTAGTGATTTACAAAGATTAGCATTTAAAGATGCAATAATAAAGAAGCAAAGGTTAGATCCATTTAAGACTAAGTTAAAAGGTGTAAATGAGTATAATTGGAATATTCCTAAGTATGAAAAGGCAGGATATCCACAAAGGAATAAATTTTCTATTGATACATTTGATTTAAGAGGTTTTGTTAAGGAAAAGAAAAAATTGGCTATAAATGATTCTTTAATGTCAAACTCTCCTGGTGGTATTAGGCCAAGAGAAAGTATGCAAACTTATCCTAATACTAAACCTATGATGGGACCAGGGTCTATCCCTAATAATATACCATTTCCATTTCCTAAGGCTAAAGATGATGAGTTTGATGTTGATGAACTTATTAAGAAGATTGACGCTAAAATTGCAGAATTAGAAAAAGAAGAAGAAGACAATAAGAAAAAAATTGGTGGTAGCAGTAACAGTGAATCAAATCCTATAGATTTTTCAAAATTGTATAGTGATAAATCAGACGTATTATTAAATGATTTTGAAGAAAATAAAGGTAATGAAAATTATAGCGAAGAATCTATTTATAATAAAGAAGATTTAAACAAAATTGTTGAACCCGATCAATCTAATGCGGTAAAGGTTAATGAAGATATTGATAAAATAATAAAGAAGATTGAGGATGAAGATGTTTCAGATGACCAATTTTTTGATGATTTCTTCTTTGATGATTAACTCCATTAAAATGGAGTTTTATTTTTGAAAAAAATTCATATAAATAAGCGTTTTTCATCCTGAAATGGCACTTACTAAGTTATAAAATTGACATAAAATATAGTGGTGGTTAGTATGAAAAAAATAATTATTGATATTAGAGAAAGTTATGAATATAAGATGGGGCATATAGAAAATGCAATAAATATTCCTAAAGACTTATTAGAATTAGTACCTGAAAAATACTTAGACAAAAAAAATTATTATATATTATATTGTGATTTGGGTATTGCATCTTTAAATTTATCAAATGAATTAAATTTAAAAGGTTATAATACTGTTTCTTTGAATGGTGGATATTCTAGCTATAAAAAAAGTAATCAATATTAAGCTTATGTGTATAAGACTATTATTTATTGTAAAAAGATAAAACTTACTATATAATTAATAATAGAGGTGATAATAT
>CAZMXJ010000040.1:0-7288 GCA_964570235.1 uncultured Clostridium sp.
AACTATATATAAATCACTTATATTTTTAATTATTAATCCTTCCACTTATTCTCCTATACTATCTTCTTCAGGTGAAGTTGGTTCAGAAGGAGCCTCTATTTCTTTAGGTTTAACAGCAATCTTAATAGTTAAATCTGCACCTCTTACAATTAATGTATCTTTTCTTCTACTTTGACTAATAATAGTACCTTCACTCGTTGAATCAGTTTCTACTTCTTCAACATAAAGTGATAATTCATATTTATCTGCGAATTCTTGAACTTCTTCCAAACTATAAGTGGTTAAATCAGGATATACTACAATATTCGGATAATATAATATTATTTGATCATTTTTATATAGTTCTCCTTCTTTAGGATTTTGATCAATAATACTATCCTCCTTATCCGTGTATTCTTCTACATTTTCTACATTTTTTGATTCTACTGTTACATTAAGTCCTAATAATTCCAACCTAGCTTTTACTTCATATATATTCATATCAGTATAGTCTTCTATTTTTATCTTTTCTGTTCCTTTTGATTGATACAATGTAATAACACTACCTTTTTTAATAGTTCTATTTACTGATGGAACTGTCTTAACTATTTTACCTTCTTCAATAGTATCACTATAAACTTCTTCAACAATTGTATTTACTTCAAATCCAACTTTTTTAAGCTCATTTTCAGCATCTAAAACAGTCATATTTGTAACATCAGGAACCTTAACATCAGGAACCTTAGTTAACTTTGGCATTAAAAGTAGTAATACAACACCTACAACTACTAAAAAAGCAACTATACTGCCAATTATCCACGCAACCTTATTCATAGTTTTATTCTCATCATCTACCTTCTTTATTTCAACATCTTCTTCAGACTCTTTCTTTTGTTCCTTTAACGCCTTACTAGTTTCATCAAACTCAGGATAAGCATATTTTAATTTTTCTACATTAGCGTTCTCTTCATCTAAACACTTGCATAAATCATAATACATTTCTCTAGCGTTTTCATATCTATTTTTAGGATTTTTAGCGCATGCTTTAAGTATTATATTTTCTACACTTTGAGGAATACTTTCATCTTCATCTCTTACTGAAGGAATAGGTTCCTTCATTTGCTTTAAAGCAATCTCTACTGCATTTTCTCCCTTAAATGGTAACTTACCTGTAACAAGTTCATACATAAGAATACCCAAAGAATAAATATCACTTTTAAATGTCGCACCTTTACCAGCCGCCTGTTCTGGTGGAAGATAATGCACTGAACCCATTACTGAATTAGTTTGAGTAAGTTGAGTACTATTAAGTGCGACTGCTATACCAAAATCAGTAATCTTAACAAGCCCATTATCAAGTATTAACATATTTTGAGGTTTAATATCTCTATGTATTATAAATGAATCATGTGCATGTGCTATACCATCAGTAAGTTGTTTCATTATATCAATTACTTCTGGTAAAGAAAGCTTAGTCCTTCTTTTTATAAGCTGTTTTAAATTTTTTCCTTCCACATATTCCATTACAATATAAAAATTACCATCATCCTCACCTACATCATACATTTCTACAATATTAGGATGATTTAAAGATGATGCAGATAAAGCTTCTCTTTGAAATCTTCTAACAAACTTTTCGTCATTTGCAAGATCTCCTCTTAAAACTTTTACAGCAACTTTTCTATTCAGAATTGTATCCATAGCTAAATAAACATTAGCCATACCACCTTCACCAATAACTCTTATGATCTCATAACGATCATTAATTTTTTGCCCTTTTACTATCATTATTCTTCCCTACTTTCACATTCTAACATTGCAACTGAAATATTATCAGTTCCACCCCTATTATTACTTTTTAAAATTAATTTTTTAACTTTTTCTTCTAAAGATAAATCCATCTTAAGAACATTTTCTATTTGCTCTACACTAAGCATATTAGTAAGACCATCAGATGCAAGAAGTATTCCATCTATATTATTTTCAACATCAAATATATCAACTTCAGCAGGATTAACCGCACCTAATGCTTTCATAAGTACATTCTTTTTAGGATGAAATTTTGCTTCTTCTTCACTTAATTCACCAGTAGAAATAAGTAAATTAACTAAAGTATGATCTTTTGTAACCTTAAATAATTTATTATCTTTAAATACAAAGCCCGAACTATCTCCAATATTACCAAATAATACAAAATCCTTTGTGTATAGTGAAATAACTAAAGTAGTACCCATACCCTTACTTTCACTATGCTCATAAGTATATTTAAATATTTTATCATTTATTTCAACTACAGTAGATCTAATCCAGTTAATCGCATCTTCCTTTGTTAAAGCAGTAGGTATACTATTAAACTTTTCTTTTAAGTATTCGATTGCAATAGAAGACGCCACTTCACCTGCTTTATGTCCACCCATACCATCCGCAACTGCAAGTAAATATTCACCGCTATTATTACTTAATATTACTAAATCATCTTCATTATGATCACGAACTTTCCCTGAATCAGTTAAATAAAATGTATTCATGATTTCCTCCTATCCATGGCTTCTAAGTTGACCACAAGCAGCTTCTACTAAACCACCAAATTCTCTTCTTACAGTCACACATATATTATTCTTCTTAAGTATATCATAAAATTCATTAATTTTCACGCTTTCGCTTCTTTTAAATTGAATATTATTTGTTTCATTATATGGAATTAAATTAATATAACAATTTAACCCTTTTACTAAAGAACATAATTCTAAAGCACATTCTTTTGTGTCATTTACATCTTTTAACATAATATATTCAAAAGTTACCCTTCTATTAGTTACAGAAATATAATGTTTAATACTCTTCATTAAATCATCTAAAGGATATACTTTATTAATAGGCATTATCTTATTTCTAAGTTCATTATTAGGTGCATGAAGACTAACCGCTAAATTAACTTGTGTCTTTCTTTCAGTAAATTCGTATATTTTAGGAATGATACCACAAGTAGAAATAGTAATGTGTCTTGCACCAATATCTATTCCTTTAGAGTCATTTACAATACTTATAAACTTCATAACATTATCAAAGTTATCAAAAGGTTCACCTATACCCATTAATACTATATGACTAATTCTTTTATTTATATCTTTTTCTATTTCAAGTATTTGAAGAACCATTTCTTCCACTTTAAGTCCTCTTCTTTTCTTTAATCTACCACTTTCACAAAAAGCACATGACATATTACAACCAACTTCAGTTGAAATACAAAGACTAGTCCCATAATCATGATACATGACAACTGCCTCAATTTTTTCTCCATCAGATAAAGAAAATAAATACTTAGCTACTTCATTACCAGTTACTTTTTTTACTATACTAATACCATCAATATTCATATCCTCTTTTAACTTAGAAATTACTCTTTTATTAAGATTATTCATCAAATCAAAATCAGTTACACGCTTTTTGTATAACCAATCAAAAACTTGATCTGCTTTAAACTTTTTTTCACCCATATTCAAAAAATAATCTACTAAGTCATCTCTAGTATAAGAATATACACTATTCATTAATATCACCCACATATACAATTATATCATGCAAAATCAAAAAAAGAGAAATAAATTCTCTACATTTTTTGGTTAAAATTTTCTATTTCTTAAGAATGGCGGAATATCTAAAACAGAACCCTCATCGTCATCATCATCATCATGACTACTCATTGGAATCGTTTGTTCTTTTTGACTTCTTCCTTCAAAATACATTGGCTCATTCTCTTTATCAAATCCTGTTGCTATAACAGTAACAATTACCTCATCCTTTAAATTTTCATTAATTACTGCACCAAATATAGTGTTTATATCTGTATTAGCAGCAGCTCTTATAACTTCGGCAGCATCTTCTACTTCAAATAATGTTAAATTACTTCCTCCAGTAACATTTATAATAGCACTAGTAGCACCAGTAATACTTGCTTCAAGAAGTGGACTTGATACAGCTTGCTTAGCAGCTTCTACTGCTCTTCCTTCACCTGTTCCAATACCAATACCAATTAAAGCATTACCACTATCATGCATAACTTCTTTAACATCTGCAAAGTCTAAGTTAACAAGACCAGTAACAGCAATTAAATCAGATATAGATTGAACACCTCTTCTAAGCACATTATCTACTTCTCTAAATGCGTCTAGCATTGGAGTAGATTTGTCGATTATATCTCTTAATCTATCATTAGGTATTACTATTAAAGTATCGACATGATTTTTTAATTCTTGTAAACCTGCAAGAGCTTGTTCCATTCTCTTTTTTCCTTCAAATGAGAAAGGCTTTGTAACGATACCTACAACTAATGCACCTAAATCTTGCGCTATCTCAGCTATAATTGGAGCAGCACCAGTACCTGTTCCACCACCCATACCAGCAGTGACAAATACCATATCAGCACCAGTTAATAAGTCTTTTATAGCATCTTTACTTTCAAGTGCAGCTTCTCTTCCAACTTCAGGCTTAGCTCCAGCTCCAAGACCATCAGTAAGCTTTTCTCCTATTTGAAGCTTAACAGGTGCTTTAGAACTATTTAATACTTGCAAATCAGTGTTTGCAACAATAAAATCAACACCCTTTACTCCAGAATCAATCATTCTATTAACTGCATTATTACCTGCACCACCTACACCAATTACTTTTATTTTTGCCAATTGATCCATCTCTAAACCTAACATAATTTCCTCCTTAATTATCAAAGAAATATCCAAATACTTTTCCAAGTACTGAATTATCATCTAAATCTATCTTTTTATCATTACTTTCATTGTCAAAATCAATCATAGTAAAATCTCTATTTCTAAGTTCTAGTTTAGCATAAAAACATCTAATAAGTCCAGAAACAGTTGAAAATTTATTATTTCTAATTCCTATCGTATCGATATTCGCTAACTTAGTATTATCTTCAAACATCTCATCAACCAGATAAGACATTCCAGGTATCTCGCTCGTACCACCTGTAATTATTATATAACTAATTTCTCTATTTGTTAAGAGGTAACTTTGTTTTTTTGCAAGTTTCAATATTTCAGTTAACCTAGACATAACTATTTGAGAAATATCGTATTGAGTAATACTGATTAAATCCTTATTAACAGTAATACATTCCCTTGTTTCATTAACTTTAGAAAACTTTTTATGAGCCACTGCAAAATTTTCTTTCAACTTAGTACTCTCGCTATTTTCAATCTTAAATACATAAGATATATCATTATCTATATTTTTTCCACCAATCTGTATTACTTCAGAATTAACTATTATACCTTTATTAAATAAAGATACCGTAGTTATATCATACCCAATATTAATAATAGCAGAAAGCCCTCTCTCGGTAGCATTATTTTTAAATTCGGCATAATCAGCAATTGAACCTAAATTTATATCTACTACATCTATACCAATACTATGGAATATACTTATTATTGATTGAACATTCTTAGAAGGGGTAGTTACCATCATCGCTTTAACACCTAATTTTTTAGCAATAAGTCCTTTAGGATCCTTAATGTTCTTCTTCCCATCTACTATAAAATATATTGGAATAATAGTAACAAGTTCTCTATCCTTTTTTATTTTAGAAGTAATCGCATTTTTTAAAACATTTACAATATCTTTACCAGAAATTCTAAATTCCTCATCTTCAATATCAACTTCACCATTAACTATTTCAAAACTAGAATAATAAGATGGCACACTTGCAATTACTTTATCTATTGTAATAAGTAGCTTATTTTCTATCTCACTAATAGCCTCTTTTAAAGTACCTAATACCTCATTTGCATTAACGATAAGGCCCTTTTTTATTCCTCTTGATTTAACACATGAGGTCGCAAGCACATTTAATTTTTTATTATAGAATTCTCCAACCATTATTTTTATAGAATCGGAGCCAAGATCCACACTAGTATAAACTTTTCTCATGATACCCTCCTACTATAACTACTAGTATTATACAATAAAATTAAGAAGATTGTAAATAAAAAGAAGAAACTTAAATATTCGAATTGTTTCTTCTTACACTTTCTTTTATCTTACCAATACAATACTTTTTACATTCTTCATTATTCAAGTTATCTCTATCAATTAATAATTCTTCATCATATTTCATACCACATGTTTCTACCCCTTCAAAATCATCTACAACTATTGCATCTTTTAAATTTACTTGATTCAAATCTTTATCATATATAGTTTGAGGATCTATTAATGCTCCATTTGAGCCTTCAAAACTAGAATTATAAATTCTACAACCATCAAATGATCCTGTAAAAGTTACATTAGAAAAATTACAACTTTTTAAATTTTTACTTGCTACGGTTTGAGGATTTATTACTGCACCAATGCTTCCATCAAAAATATTATAACCGCAATAAACACCATCAAATGGTCCTATAAACTCTACTCCTTTTAATATGCATTTTATTATTTCCTTTTTTAAAACCTTTTGCGGATTAATCTTTATATACTCACTATTTTTACTTTTAGCACCAGCAAAACAAGTATCGTATAACTTAACATTTTTAAATGAACCAATTACTACTGTGTCACATAAATTAACGCCTTCTAGGCTTTTATCTTCAACCATCTCTGGATTTATTACTGCACCCTTTGAACCAGTAAAATCAGCATATTTTATAATAACTTTATCAAATGGACCTATAAATATTACAGAAGATAAAATAGCTCCATGCATATCTTTATTACGTATAGTTTGTGGATTTATTACTGCACCCTTTGAACCAGCAAATCTAGAATTTGTTATACTAACGCCATCAAATGGACCTATAAATGTTACACCACAAAAACATGAATAGTATAAATTCTTACAAGCAACAGTTTGAGGATTAATTTTTACTCCTTTTAAACCAGTAAAGTTTACTGATGAAGCATAAAAATTATCAAAGGAAACATTAGAAAAATCTATTTTCTTTATAATAGAATTAAGTTCCTCTGAAAATTTCTTATACTCACTATTATCTTTCTTATAAGTATCAAATAAAATCATTGATAATATTTTACTATCTATATCAAGAAGTACTGGCTCTCCTTCATAATCTTTTAACTCATCCACTAAAACTTTTCTTATTTCTTCAATTGATTCATATTTCATAACAACCATCCTAAACATTTATTTATTCTATATTAGAAGTAAGATTTATTCAATATATTTTCATATAAATATCTATTTTATATAATTTATATATATCTTAATGCGATTATGATACTTACTACTGCTTTTATATATGTAAACAGGATAGTATATAAAAAAGAATAATTTAATCTA
>CAZMXJ010000041.1:0-7228 GCA_964570235.1 uncultured Clostridium sp.
TGCGGCAATAATTAATTAACTTTGCAGGGAACAAATGCAGCAGTATGACATTGACTGTTTTTATTGCCATTGCGGCGCTCGTGATATTTCTTTGTGTTTTGCTGAACGATGCTTCCAGCAAGCTCGGAATGCCTATGCTCCTTGCATTCATTCTGCTCGGAATGATCTTCGGAGTAGACGGTGTTTTCAAAATAAAATATGATGATTTTCCTGTAACGGAAGATATATGTACGATAGCCCTCATTTTCATAATATTCTATGGAGGATTCGGTACCAGATGGAAAGAGGCGAGACCGGTATTCGGGGCGGCAGCCCTTCTCTCTACATTGGGCGTATTCCTTACGGCCGGTCTGACGGGACTTTTCTGCCATTTCGTACTGAAGATGGATGTGCAGTTCTCGTTTCTGATAGGAGCGGTGCTGAGCTCTACCGATGCCGCTTCCGTGTTTTCGATACTCAGGTCCCGCAAACTGGGTCTGAAATACGGAACTGCATCCATGCTGGAAGTGGAAAGCGGAAGTAACGACCCGATGTCCTATATGCTGACCATTGTTATGGTATCCATCATAGGAGGAAATGTATCGGGGGGTAGGATAGCATATATGATTTTTGCACAGTTCGTTTACGGAGCGGCTATCGGGCTCGCAGTAGGCGTGTTTGCCGCTAAGGTAATGAGGAAATTCAAGGCATCTTCTGCCGGTTTTGATTCTCTTTTTGTGGTTGCGATAGCATTGTTTTCATATTCTATACCGGGTCTTGTGGGCGGTAACGGTTATCTGAGTGCTTATATCGCTGGTATAATTCTCGGGAATGCGGATATTCGCGGTAAAAAATCGCTTGTGCCTTTTTTTGATGGAATAAACGGAATGATGCAGGTTCTGATATTTTTTCTGCTGGGGTTGCTTTCCACTCCGTCCAAGTTGCCTGAAGTGGCACTGATCGCTGTAGCTGTATCGATGTTCATGATCGTAGTGGCTCGTCCT
The DNA here is from genome assembly GCA_964570235.1 of uncultured Clostridium sp. GTDB lineage: Bacteria > Bacillota_I > Bacilli_A > RF39 > UBA660 > CAG-1193. Next base: position 984 of record CAZMXJ010000041.1, read on the forward strand.
CTGACTATTTTTTCTGTCCTTCCGTTTTTCAAATGCAAATTCAGACAGCAGCTTCTGGTTTCCTTTGTGGGATTGAGGGGGGCCGCATCAGTGGTTTTCGCCATAATGGCTACCCCTTCCGTTACCAGGATTACGGATGATAGCTCAATGCTGTTCAATATAGTCCTTATGGTTGTCCTTATCTCCATAGCGCTTCAAGGCTCCCTGATTCCATGGGTATCGGGAAAGACAGGCATGATAGACAAGGACGAGGATATCATGAAAACCTTTACTGACTATTCCGATGAAACCGATGTGTGTTTCGTGCAGATGGAAATTACCGAAAGAGACCAGTGGAACGGAAAAGTGGTAAAGGATCTTCCGATTCCGAACGATACGATAGTTGCAGTGATTATCCGGAATGGAGAAGCGATAGTGCCAAGTGGGAAAACCAGAATCATTGCAGGAGACAAGGTGATAATGAGTGCAATAGAATTCGATGACCAGAATGTGATACACCTCAGCGAGAGGAAGATTGAAAAGGACAACGAATGGATAGGCAAGAGGGTCTTCCAGTATTCCCCCGGGGCAGATGAGCTGATTGTGCTGATACGTAGAGGGGATAAAGTGATAATTCCGAGGGGCGGGACTGTGATCTGCGAAGGAGATGTGATGGTTATAAACAAAATCCGATAGGTTTATGGAAAAATCACCTGTGACAAACTCGATGAGAGCATGGGTTATCGCTGCCAGGCCAAAGACCCTCAGCGGGGCAGCTGCCCCGGTGCTGATTGGGGCAGCTGCGGCATGGCATGATACAGGCGGGTCTGCTGGAGAGGGATTCAGTTTTACCGTATTCTTGCTTTGTATGGCCTTCGCTTTTCTGATGCAGATAGATGCAAATCTTATCAATGACTATTTCGATTACCGGAGCGGCAATGATTCAGAAGGGCGACTTGGACCTGAAAGGGCATGTACCGAGGGGTGGATAACTCCTGGGGCTATGAAGATTGGTATTGCAGCCGTTACTGTGGCGGCTTGTCTGACCGGCCTGCCGCTGGCATTCTACGGGGGATGGGAGATGGTGGTGGTCGGGACTGCATGTGTACTTTTCTGTTTCCTGTATACCACATTCTTTTCATATAAAGGAATGGGAGATATTCTGGTCCTGATATTTTTCGGCCTTGTACCGGTATCGTTTACATATTTTCTTCTAACCGGGGAGTATGACGGTAAGGTCTTTATGGCTGCAGCGGCTTGCGGCATTGCGACGGATTGCCTCCTGCTGGTGAACAACTACAGGGACATTGAACAGGACAAAGCCAATGGCAAGATAACATTGGCGGTACGTCTTGGCAGGAAAGGGACAATTGTCCTGTATGTCGTTTCCGGTCTTCTTGCCGGGGTGCTGGCAGCATTTTCTGTGGCTGCGGCAATTTCTCCGTGGCATGCATTGCCATTTGTCATCTATATTGCACTGCATGTTTCCACTTCCTTAAAGGTCCGCCGTAAAGAAGGGCAGGCACTGAATGCCCTGCTTGGAGAGACTTCGAGGAATATCCTTATTCTCAGCCTGCTGTTTGTTGCTGTAAGTCTTTTCTGAAAATCCCGGTCCGGCAGCATCTGTACCGGTTACAGGAACAAACTGTGTGAGATTTTCAAATGCTCTAAATGTATTCGTAACCGTTCCCTACTGTTTTCAGGAATTTCCCGAACATTTCCTGCGAGATTACCACGGTGGCTGTATTGTCATTTGGATGGAAGCTCAGGGAGGGATAGTCTTTCAGGTCCTTGTCCAGAAAGAGGTAAACGTGGTTCTCCGGGTCGTTGATCAGACCGAACGGGGATACCGAGCCGGGCTTCAATCCCAACCATTTTTCCATTCTTGCCTCCGATGCGAAAGACAGTTTACCCTGTTTCAGTTTATGTTCCAGGTCGTGGATATCCAGGGCTTTGTCGCAATCGAACACTACAAGGTAATGCCTGTTTCCTTTATGGTTTCTGAAAAACAGGTTCTTGCAGTGCTTGGATCCGTCCAGATGCCAGTAATTTCTGGCTATTTCGATGGTCGGAGCTTCGGGATGCTCATACCATGTGTATTCTATGTCGTTGTCGTCCAGGTACTTCAGTACTTTGTGCCGGCGTTCTGATGCTGTTTCTTCCATACAGTTGATGAATTTTTGCAAAAATAGCGATATTCTCTCAAGGACCTTTGGGCCGGTATCGTTTTTTGTCACCCCTTGCGGCCGGTGAGGATGGGGACCAGGCGGATCTGGCAGAAAATCATGGCAGCCAGTCCGATTAGGCCACCTGCAAAGCCTACGTTCGATATGGATGAGTGGGTGCATACGATACCTCCGACCAGCGCACCACCGCCTATCCCTATATTATATATACCGGAGTAGCATTTCAGTTTTCCAATGAGGAAGGGCTAAGGGGCCGGGGAGTAAAGTGGCCTTTGCATAGTTGTGAATTGGTAATAACCTGGGAATAAGACACATACAAAGTGGCTCTATGCAAAGTGTCCTGAGGAGGCGGCACAGTCAGACTCCATGGACGAGTGTTCCGCGGGGAGGATCAGTCACCTTCTCAGGTGGTGTATCAGAAAATTCCTATCTTTGCAGGATATTAATCTTAAATATATGAAAATGAAGACAAAACGTTATTTTCTGTTGTTGATGGCCGTTTCGGCTGTATTGCTTATGGCTTCCTTTCCTGCCTTTTCTCTTGAAGGTGTGGGTAATGAAGGTGTAGGTGTGGTGCCGGGAGAGACAGGGAAAGTTCTGAATCAGGATGCGGAGGATGCTGTTTCCGGTGGAGATGGGGTTGTGTCCGGAGTGTTGCCCGATACATGGAAAACCATGCCCTGGGAAGATCCCGGATTCAATCAGGAAAACAGGCTTGAAATGGCGGCCCATATGGACATTGATGATTTGAGGAAAGTTTCGATGCACGGAATCTGGAAATTCACGCTGGCGGCAAATCCGGAACTCCGGCCCAAGGATTTCTACAGGATCGGCTATGATGACGGGGATTGGGGAAGCATGCCTGTTCCCGGAATATGGGAACTGAACGGTTACGGTGATCCGGTGTATGTGAATGTCGGTTATGCGTGGAGGAACTTCTACAGGAACAATCCTCCCTTTGCTCCGGTTGAAAACAATTATGTGGGCACTTATAGGGGGACTCTGAACGTGCCTGCCGAATGGATCGAAGAGGGAATGGATGTGTTTGCCCATTTCGGCTCAGTTACTTCCAACATCATTTTCTATGTGAACGGCAAGTATGTAGGCTATAGCGAGGACAGCAAGTTAGGTGCGGATTTCGACATTACCGAGTATGTGGTACCAGGAGAGAATCTGCTTGCTTTTCAGGTCTTCCGCTGGTGTGACGGTACATATCTGGAGGACCAGGACTTCTGGAGGCTTACAGGTATTGCCCGAGAGAGTTACCTATATGCCAGAAATACAGAGAGGTTTGTGACCATAGAGGCGACTCCGGATCTGGATGCCTCATACCGTAACGGTATCCTTGCTGTCAAAGGTAAGGTGACTGATGGTGTCAAGCATGTCGGGCTTACCCTTAAATCTCCCGAAGGAAAGGTTGTGGCTACCGTGGCGGCTCCGGTTTCCGACGGGAATTTTTCTGCACGCATGAGTGTCAAGTCTCCTGCGAAATGGTCTGCCGAGACCCCGGCCCTGTACCGGGTGGAAGCAATCGCGACAGGTGCGGAAGGAGTATCTGAAAAATGTTCTTTCAATACCGGATTCCGTAAGGTCGAGGTCAAGGACGGCAGACTGCTTGTAAACGGCCAGCCTGTGCTTATAAAAGGTACGAACAGGCATGAGATGAGCGGGCGTGGCGGCTATGTCGTTACAGTAGATGAGATGATAAGGGATATACGTATTATGAAGAGTCTGAACATCAATGCCGTACGTACAAGCCACTACCCCAATGACCCGAGGTGGTACGATCTGTGTGACCTTTACGGACTGTATGTCATCGATGAGGCGAACGTGGAGTCCCACGGTATGGGCTACGGGGAGAAGAGCCTTGCAAAGAATCCCATCTATGCAAAAGCCCATCTCGAACGCAACTCCAGAATGGTCAGGAGGGATATCAACCATCCTTCGGTAATCATCTGGAGTATGGGCAACGAGGCCGGATTCGGAGATAATTTCATTGCCTGCTATGAATGGATAAAGGAATATGACCCTTCCCGTCCCGTGCATTATGAGCAGGGTGTAAACGAGCAGGATTTCAGCAAGACCCAATATACCGATATATACTGTCCAATGTATTTCAGACCCGAGTCCTGCGAACAGTATGCGCAGACCAATCCTCCCAGACCCCTTATCCAGTGCGAGTATGCACACAGTATGGGCAACTCGATGGGCGGCATGAAGGAATACATGGACCTCGTACGCAAGTATCCCGCTTATCAGGGCGGCTTTATATGGGATTTCGTGGACCAGGCAATTATACGCTATGAAAGCGACGGAAGGGCTACTGCTACATACGGCGGGAGCTACAATCCCTATGATGCTTCGGACGGCAATTTCAACTGTAACGGTTTCGTGGCATCGGACCGCAGCCTGCATCCTACCGCTTATGAAGTGGCTTATCTGTACCGTTCCATTCATACCAGACTGATTGATGCGGCTTCCGGAAAGATCGAGATCTACAATGAGTATTTCTTCAGGGATCTGTCCGGCTTCAATATAGAATGGAGCCTTTCGGTAGACGGCAGGGATGTTGCTGAGGGTGTGCTCTCCGACATCAAGGTAGGTCCTCAGAAGAAGACTGTTGTGTCTCTGCCTGTTGCAGGGATTATCGCCAGGCATGCGGATGCTTCTGAAATCATGCTTACCGTGAAGTATTATACCAAGCAGACAGAGGGCCCTCTGGATGCGGGGACCCTTCTTGCCTATGACCAGATGGCTGTCAAGGAATACGATTTCGGTGCCATGTTCGCTGCATCTTCCGCACCGGCGGCAGGGGCTCCGGAGCTTTCCGAGGACTTTATCCGCTATTATGTTTCAGGCGAGGACTGGAGAGTCGAATTCGACAAGCGCAGCGGTTATATCTGCAGGATTGTTTCAGACGGTGTGGATCTGATGGAAAACCCACTTGTTCCCAATTTCTACCGTGCAGCTACCGACAACGATGACGGTGCAGGACTCCAGAACAGGTATGCAGTATGGAAAAATCCCGGAATCAAGATGAATTCCTTCAAGGCGGCAGTTTCGGACGGATGTGTGACACTGAATGCTTCGTATGTTATGGAGAAGACTGGTGCGGCGCTCGAACTGGGCTACAGGATAGATTCCGAAGGCAAGATACTTGTCAGCCAGAAAATGGTTCCTTCGGATGATGCCAAGGTAAGCGATATGTTCCGTTTCGGCATGAAGTTTTCGATGCCAGTACGTTTCTCAGAAGTGGAGTACTATGGTTTCGGCCCTTACGAGAATTATCAGGACAGGACGTCTTCCGCCCTTGTCGGCAGGTATTCCGCAAAGGTGAAGGATCTGTTCGAATACAGCTATGTGCGTCCTCAGGAATGCGGAGCAAGGACCGGTCTGCGTTCGTGGGCTGTAGTGGATGGGCATGGCAGAGGACTGGAAATGACAGCCCCTGTGCCGTTCACGGCTACATCCTTGAATTACTCCATAGAGGATCTGGACCTTACCTCAGACAAATGGGTAATGCATTCGTCCGAGTTGAAACCCCGTCCCGAGACATTCGTGACTATTGACCTGAACCAGATGGGGCTGGGATGTATAAATTCCTGGGGAGCTCTTCCCCTGCAACAGTACAGGCTGCCTTTCGGCGAGTACTCCTTCGACTTCATGATCGAAATACTGTAATATGGAAAAGCCCCTCCAGCCAATGAGCCGGAGGGGCTTTTTTATAGTTTCATGCCTGAGGGCGCTAACCTACAATGGCTCCGTTCGAAATCTTTTCCTCCGGGGCCATTATTCTCATTTTGCCGCCGGGTTCCTTTGCCATAAGGATCATGCCTTTGGATTCAATGCCCCTTATCTTGCGGGGAGCCAGGTTCGCCAGTATGCAGATCTGTTTGCCGACCATCTGCTCCGGGGTGTAGTATTCTGCAATGCCGGATACGATGACCCTGCGGTCTATGCCGGTGTCGATGGTAAGTTTGAGCAGTTTGTCTGTTTTGGGAACCCTTTCGGCTTCCAGTACGGTTGCTGTCCTTATATCCATTTTCCCGAACTCATCGAATGTGCATTCTTCTTTCTGCG